>NZ_KV801785.1:39163-118381 GCF_001810515.1 Rothia sp. HMSC075F09 | reverse complement strand
TTAATGCGTCCAAGTTTCGGGGCGCAGTTCACTTCTCGGGTACCCGCCGGGGCTTCGCTGTATTCAGCCTTATCCGGCGAACGGGTTCGGCGCGCCGATGTACTGCAGCTCGGTGTACTCCTCCAGACCCTCGGGGCCGCCCTCGCGGCCCATGCCGGACTGCTTCACGCCACCGAAGGGTGCCGCCGCGTTCGAGATAACACCCGAGTTGTACCCGATCAGACCGAACTCCAGGCCCGCCGCCATGCGCGTAAAGCGCGGATGGTTGCTCGTGTACACGTACGCCGCCAGACCGTACTCGGTGTCGTTGGCGAGCCTCAGGGCGGTGCGTTCGCCCTCCTCGCCGTAGCCGCTGAACGTGGCGATCGGGGCGACGGGACCGAAGATTTCTTCACGCCACACGCGCATCGAATCGGTCACGCCGGTCACCACGGTGGGGCGAATAAAATTGCCCTTGTTCAGGTTCTTGGGCATGCCGCCGGTGTCGCTCGGAACGTTCTCCTCAAGCTCAGGAATGTACCCGCCGCAGGCGAGGAGCGCACCCTTACCCAGGGCGTCTTCCACCATAAAAAGCATGGATTCAACCGCTGAAGGTTGAATTAGCGGTCCGCAGTCGGTTCCCTCGACGGTGCCGTCACCCACGACGGTCGCCTCCATACGCTCCACGAAGGCGCGGGTGAACTCTTCGGCAACGTCCTCGTGCACGATAAAACGGTTGGCGGCGGTGCACGCCTCGCCCATGTTCCTCATCTTCGCCGCGTAGGCGCCCTCCACGGCGGCGGGGATGTCCGCATCCTCAAAGACGATGAACGGGGCGTTGCCGCCCAGCTCCATGGAGGTGCGCAGAACGTTCTGCGAGGCCTGCGCGAGCAGGGTGCGGCCCACGGCGGTGGAGCCGGTGAACGAGACCTTCCGCAGACGCTCATCAGCCATCAGCGCGGAGACAACCTCGCCGGTACGGGAAGTGGTCACCACATTCAGCACGCCGTCCGGCAGGCCCGCCTCACGCATCAGGGACGCGAAGTACAGGGAGCTGAGCGGAGTCAGGGAGGCGGGCTTGAGCACCGCGGTACAGCCCGCCGCGAGCGCCGGGGCGACCTTGCGTGCCGCCATGGCGAGCGGGAAGTTCCAGGGGGTAATCAGCAGGCAGGGGCCGACGGGGCGGCGTACGGTGGTGATCTGCAGCCCGGATTCGGGGGCGAGGCCGGTGCGGCCAAAGTTGCGGGCGGCTTCTTCGGCGTACCAGCGCAGGTAGTTTGCCGCGTAGGCGACTTCGCCGCGGGACTGGTCGAGGGGCTTGCCCATTTCGAGGGTCATGAGCCGGGCGATGACTTCGGTGCGCTGCGTCATGAGCGTGTAGGCGCGGTTGAGGATGTCGGCGCGTTCGCGGACGCTGGTTGCCGCCCATGAGGTGCGGGCGTCGCAGGCGGCGTCGAGTGCTTCGATGCCCTGTTCGACGCTGGCGTCGGCGACGTGCGCGAGGATTTGGCCGCAGGAGGGGTTGTGCACGGGGAAGGAGCCGTTGTCGCCGGTGACCCAGCTGCCGCCGATGAGCAGGTCGGTGGGCACGTAGAAGAAGGGGTAGGAGGGCCGCTCGTAGGGGTCGATGGGTTCAAGCTGCGGCATGTTGATGCTTTGCATGTGCGGTTCGGTGCGGCCTCGCAGCTGGGCGGATTTCGCGGCGGGGTTTTCGGGTGAGGTGGTCATGGCGTGCCTTTCGGGTTGGGGCGGCCGGTGCGGTCGACTCTGACGCTTTTAATTCTAGTCCTGCACGCTCCCCTACCCCGCGCGCCCACCCGTCACCGCGCGCCTACACGCCCCCCGCCCTGAATAGACCGCAGGCACGCCGAAGGGGGCCGCATCCATTACAGATGCGACCCCCTTCGGGGTGGATTCTCGCTCGGTGCGTTGCTCAGCGCGCGAGTCCTAGCTGGGGATTATGGAAGGCGTTGCCCGGAAGGGATGCTCGGTGTTGCATCCGCTCTGCCCGATACCCGCACCTTCACCGCTTAGCGGGCGGCGAGTCAGACCTGGTGGACTAGGCCCACCGGTTCTCTCAAATCCAGGACTGGCGTGCCTCGATTCGAGTCAGCTCCAGAGGACCGCCATCGTTGGTGCCGTGGAAGCGGCCGAAGTGTACGTACGGGCCGCGGTAGGCGCTGTGGTTGATGGGGCTGGAGTACTGGCCGTTGACCGTGTAGTAGAAGCTGTTCTTGTTCAGCACGATCTTGCAGTTCAGTGCCTGGCCGGTGGTGACCTTCTGGCGCAGCTTCATGGTGTGCAGCACACGCGGGCTTGCCTGGTTCGGTTCGAAGCAGAGGATCTGCGCTACGGAGCCGCCGCGGTAGTTCGGGCGGATAGCGAGCACGTAGGTGCCGTCTTCCTGCTTTGCAGCGAACTTCTTGCCGATGCCGAAGGCGCCGTCGTGTTCACGACCGAACGCAATGTAGCCGTAGTGACCATCCTGCTTCGGCACTGCACTGGTCCACTTCATGGAGAAGTCGAGGGTGTACTTGTCGCGAGTGGTGTAGTTCGCCAGAGGGCCGAGCAGCACGGATTCGTCGTAGCGCTGGTTGTGCACGATGGCTGCGCCGGTCAGGTCGGGCATGTCCGCTGCGACGGAGGGGTCGGCGGGCAGCATGCCGTGGGGGCGCTTGCCGGTCTTGATCTTGACGCTGGAGTCGAAGGGGTCACCGATTACCCAGTAGGGGTCGGGGCACATGAAGCCCTTCACGCCCAGTGCCTTGTACTTTTCGTAGGCGGAGCGGCGGTGGATTTCCCAGACGATGACTGCCTTGCCGAGGCCGGTGAGGGCGCGTACGTTCTCCTCGCTCATGGAGCCCTGGGAAACGCCGGTCGGCTTCTCGTAGTAGGGTACGCCGATGGCGTCCACGTTTTCGTGGCGTGCCATTGCGGAAATCTTGTCGATGGGGTCGCCACCGTCGAAGTAGCACCAGGTGGCGCAGCCTGCGGAGTTGGCAAGCTTCAGGTAGCGGGAGGTGGGTTTGAAGCCGCCGCTGCCGTCGCGGTACATCTTGATGACGGTGCGGCGCTGCAGGCCGCGTTCGGTGATGAACTTGACGAGGCCTGCCTGTGCGGGGCCGTCCTTCGCTTCGAGGAACAGTACGACCTTCTTGCCGCCGACGGAGGCGTATTCGCCGCCTGCGGGTACGGCGTCAACCGCGGCGATGGCCTCTTCGAGGGTGGGGATGTCGTACAGGTCGGTCTTTTCGCCCAGGTTCTTGCGCATGTTGACCTTGTACTGGCGCAGTTCGGCGAGGGTATGGCCGCGCACATCCATGGACGCACCGGTGGTGCGCTTGATGTTAGTGTCGTGCATGCAGACGAACTGGCCGTCGCTGGTGGTGCGTACGGAAATTTCGACGGCGAGGGCGCCGCGGCGTACGGACTCTGCGTAGGCGTAGGCGGTGTGCTCGGGGCTGATGTTGCCGGCACCGCGGTGGGCGATGAAGAATTCATCGGTCTTGTAGAGCAGCTGATGTGCGGGGGAGCCGCTGTGTACTGCCGCGAGCTGTGCGCGGGTGTTGGCTGCGGCGTGGGCTTCGCCTGCCTGGAGCATGAGGGCGGCGGGTGCCAGTGCGGAGGCACCGATGAAGCCGCGGCGGCTCAGATTCTTAGAGGTCTTCGGGAATGCAGTCACCGTAGTAGTCCTTTTTCTTTTATGAGTTGAGCGTAATGTGTGTGGTTGTTCATTGAAGTTTTGGTTTATAGCTGAGGGTCCGGATTCTCTCAACTCAAACTACAACTCTAAGTAGGATAACGATTTTTTATCGGTGATTCACTGCGTTTACAGGAAAATAGGGTATTATGTGCGCCTCATTCTTACCCGCGGTGTAATGCGGGTGAATGTGTTCCTCCTTTTCCGCCGCTTTTAATAGCGGCATTTCATGCGGCGTTAAAAAATTTCTCGTGTAACGAAAAAGGCCGCGACCACAGCCTGATTGAGCCTGCAGGACGCGACCTTTTGCGTTGAAACATTTTTCGCGGGTTTTTCACCGCTGTTGAAGCTGAGCTATTTTCGCTGGTTCAGCTTACTTCTTGGATGCCTGGGCAACGCGGTCACCGGCTGCGACGGGGCGGCGTGCCTCAGAGTCCTTGGAGATGTTGAACTTTGCGGTGTTGGTGATCATCACCATGGTTTCCTTGGAGGGGATGCGGCCCTCGATAGCTGCCCAGTCGACCTCGATGATGGGTGCGCCTGCCTCAACCTTGTCACCTACGTTAGCAATCTTGGTGAAGCCGTCGCCACCGAGCTCAACGGTGTCGATACCGATGTGGACCAGTACCTCGCCGCCGTTTTCGGTGCGGAGCATGAATGCGTGCAGGGTGTCCTGAATCAGTGCGATGGTGCCTGCAACGGGTGCGACGATGGTGCCTGCGGTGGGGTTCACTGCGTAGCCGTCGCCCATAACGCCCTGAGAGAAAACGGGGTCGGAGACTTCGCTCAGCGGCAGGTACTCGCCGGTAACAGGTGCGACGTAGACGTCTGCGGACGATGCTTCCTGTGCGGCAGCTTCCTTCTTCTTCTTGCCGAAACCGAACATATATGCTCCTTCTGGTCGTGTGGCGCTATGAATAGCGTGTATTTGTAGCGCTGATGCGTCCGCGTCGGATGCGGGCGTCGTTGCCTTCTTGGTTTCACACCGGGCGACGCCTGCCTGATTTGCAGGGTTCGCACACTCCGGTGCATATGCACTCAGAATACAACACCTAAACCCGTAGCTCACGAGCTGAGGGTCATTCGACTCGAATTCTGCAAATATTCCGCAAATCTGGAACTTCAACTCACACTTCTGCACTCTTGAGGTCCCGAGTACACTTAGTGAAGGACTGGCACCCCTCCCCCGAGCCGGTGCCCATAAGAGAGAAAAGGCTGAAACTGATGACTGAAGCGGCTGAGACCGTTCTTGAAGTATTTATTCCGGGCCCCGGTGAGAACCCGGAGGATCCGCAGGATATGGAGCGTTCCATCTTCCTGGGTGCCGCGCAGGAGGCGCTGGATTCGGGCGTGGACATTGAGGTGTACTCCACCGACTCCTACCCTTCCGCATTTGAAGAGTGCGCACCGGTCGCCGAGCAGATTGAGATGAACGGCATTGAGGTTCTGCCGCTCATGCTCGTCAACGGTGAGGTGAAGGTGTCCTTCGCGTACCCGACCGCCGAGCAGATTAAGCGTTTTGCGCGCGCCCACCTGGTCGCCCAGCCGAAGGCGAACGCGGCAGCGGCTGCATGCGGCCCGTCCGGTTCCCCGGCGGCGTCGATGATCCCGAACCTGAGCGGCGAACCCGCCGGTTTCGCGGCAACCCTGGCGGGTAAGGCACCCCAGCCGGTCGGCGGCCCCGAGATCGGTAACCGCGTGAACCTCATGGGTGGCGACACCGGCGACGGTATCCCCACCTCCGGTTCGGTGGCTGTGAAGTCCGGTGGCTGTGGATGCGGTGGTTGCGGCTGCGGCGGCAAGTAAACCCGCCCCTGCCGGCAACGAGCGCCCGGCTCGCCCGGTTCTAAACTGCGCACCCAAAGAACTGCATAAACAAAGAGCGGTGTCCGCCTCCTCGTGATGAGGAAGCGGGCACCGCTTTCGCTTAACGAAGCTTAGGTTCACACCCGGCAGCACCTACGAGAGCTGCGGCGGGCGAACAGTACCTTACTTGATGGAGGTACCGACGGAACCGAGCTGCTGGCAAGCCTCGACCACGCGTGCGGCCATGCCTGCCTCTGCAGCTGCACCCCAAACGCGGGGGTCGTAGGTCTTCTTGTTGCCGACCTCGCCGTCAACCTTCAGCACACCGTCGTAGTTGCTGAACATGTGGCCAGCAACGGGGCGGGTGAATGCGTACTGGGTGTCGGTGTCGATGTTCATCTTGATAACACCGTAGGACACTGCGTCTGCAATCTCCTGCTCGGTGGAGCCGGAGCCACCGTGGAAGACCAGGTAGAAGGGCTTGTCGCCCTTGCCGTACTTAGCGCCGACCTCGGTCTGGATTTCCTTGAGCAGCTCGGGGCGCAGGTGAACGTTACCGGGCTTGTACACGCCGTGAACGTTACCGAAGGTCAGAGCAGCCATGTAGGTGCCCTTCTCGCCCAGGCCGATTGCCTCAACGGTCTTGATTGCGTCTGCAACGGTGGTGTACAGGGAGTCGTCGATAGCGCCTTCAACGCCGTCTTCCTCGCCACCAACGGCACCAATCTCAACCTCGAGAACGAGCTTTGCCTTGGAGGTACGCTCGATCAGCTCAGCAGCAATCTTCAGGTTCTCGTCCAGGTCGATTGCGGAGCCGTCCCACATGTGGGAGTTGAAGATGGGGTCTTCACCGCGAGCAACAGCCTTCTCGGACTCTGCCAGCAGGGGCAGGACGAAGCCTTCCAGCTTGTCCTTGGGGCAGTGGTCGGTGTGCAGTGCAATGTTCACGTCGTACTGCTTAGCAACTTCGCGTGCGTATGCTGCGAAGGCCAGGGAGCCAACGACCATGTCCTTCTTGGAAGCGCCGGACCAGTATGCTGCACCACCGGTGGATGCCTGGATGATGCCGTCCGAGCCAGCCTCTGCGAAGCCGCGGATTGCAGCGTTCAGGGTCTGGGAGGAGGTCACGTTCACTGCGGGGTACGCGAAGCCCTTTTCCTTCGCGGTCTGCAGCATTTCTGCGTAAACTTCGGGGGTTGCAATAGCCATATGCTGACTCCTTGGATAGATGCGACCGGTTACCGATGTTGGGCCGGTTCACCATTTTTTGTTGGCGCGCGAGACGCCTCCTACTCGCACTATTTTACCAAGATACGACTTATTTATCGTTAATTTTTTGTGGGTTTTTTTGGGTTTACTACAGCGAAATTTCCGCGAAATACCGCGGTAAAGTAGAGGTGTTAATGACTTGATGTCTTCTGCGCGTGCAGGCCAGCGCACACATCACCCGGACGCGACGAAAGGAACCTCCCATGAGCAAGGCGAGCGCTAAAAATAATCCAAAACAGCTCGACGCGAAACGTGAGAAGCGTGCCCGCCAGGCGCAGCGTCGTGCTGAGCGTGAGCATCCGAATGCGGCGGCTATTGCCCCGGTGCGCGCCCAGTTGGATGAGATTCTGGAGCGTAAGAGTCGGCATGTTTTGGGGCATGGCGATATGGCGAAATCCCTTGAGTTGATGGAGAAAATGCGTGATGAGGGTGCGAGTGACCACGAGATTGATGTGGCGCTTGCGGAGGCGAAGCTCCCCTCGGTCGTGCAGGTGGGCCGTAAGTCGTTGATGCGTTGGCCGAGCTGGTGGTGGTTGAATCGTCGTGAGCGCGCGTTGCGGGCGAAGATTGACCGCCTGATGGAGGGCTAAGTCCCCGTTTTGAATAGGTTGTGAGAGCACCCCGTTGTGGGTGCTCTTGTGCTGTGCGGTGGTGGGATAATTGATTTTTTGGACTCAGGGTTCAATTAATCTATTTCACAAAACAATGAAAACCACACAATACAACATGAACCAAATATATTTATAAGATATGCATTATATGTATATAAATTGTTACGTGATGCGAGTTATATTACCTAAATTACCGTGCTATAGTCATTACAACCCGCAGACGTGTTCCCAACCACATTTCGTGTAACACGTGCTTCAGACGTAACTATCCAAGGAGGTATAGCGTGAGCACCTCACCGAACAAGAACCCGCAGACTTCTGCAGCGGATCAGTACACTAAGCCCCCCACAGATGACCCGTTCGCACACGAACAGGAAGGCTTCCACAAGGGGCTTGGCGCACGTCAGCTCCAGATGATCGCCATCGGTTCCGCAATTGGTACCGGCCTGTTCCTGGGCACCGGTAGCCGCCTGCAGGACGCAGGCCCCATGCTCGCCGTTATCTACGCCGTCATCGGCTTCTTCGGCTACCTGATTCTTCGAGCCCTCGGCGAGCTGATCCTTCACCGCCCTTCCTCGGGCTCCTTCGTCTCTTACACCCGCGAATTCTACGGCGAAAAGGCCGCATTCGTATCCGGATGGCTGTACTGGCTGAACTGGGCAATGACCGCCGTTGCAGACGCCACCGCTATCGCTATCTACATCAGCTGGTTCGGTCGATACAACCAGTTCTTCGCAGATATTCCCCAGTGGCTCAGCGCATTCATCGTCGTTATCGTCACTGTGGCTCTGAACCTCATCTCCGTGAAGCTCTTCGGTGAGCTGGAATTCTGGTTCGCGCTCATTAAGATTCTTGCCCTGCTGTCCTTCATGGCGGTAGGTATCTGGTACCTGGTCTTCGGTGAACCCATCAACGGCGTCACCCCCGGCCTGAGCCTTATTGCAGCCAATGACGGCTTCTTCCCCAACGGTATTCTTCCCGCTCTTATCGTGGTTCAGGGCGTTGTGTTCGCCTACGCCGGTATTGAGCTGGTCGGCACCACCAGTGGTGAAACCAAGAACGTTGAGAAGGTTATCCCCCGCGCTATCAACACCGTGATTTGGCGTATTGCGATCTTCTACGTTGGTTCCGTGGTTCTGCTCTGCCTGCTCATGCCCTACACCGCATACAAGGATGCAGAGTCGCCGTTCGTGACCTTCTTCGACGCTATCGGCATTGACGGTACCGCACCGATTATGCAGCTGGTCGTTATTACCGCGGCTGCTTCCTCGCTGAACGCTGGCCTGTACTCCACCGGCCGTATCCTCCACTCGATGGGTGTTGCAGGTTCGGCACCGAAGTTCACCACCAAGGTATCCCGCTCCGGCGTTCCGGTGGCAGGTATTCTGCTGACCGGTGTGATTGGCCTCTTCGGTGTTGTGCTGAACTTCTTCGTTCCCGAGCAGGCGTTCGAGGTCGTGCTGAACATCGCATCCGTGGGCACCATGGCTAGCTGGGCGGCTATCGCAATGTCGCACCAGAAGTACCTGAAGCTGGTCGGCGAGGGCAAGTACAAGCGCCCCAACTACCGCGCACCCGGCGGTCGCTTCAGCGACTGGGCTGTGATGGTCTTCCTCGCTGTTGTGCTGGTGCTGATGGCACTGGATTACCCGGTCGGCACCTACACCCTGGCATCGCTACTGCTGGTTATCCCGCTGCTGATTATCGGCTGGTACACGGTTCGTGACCGCGTCAACGAGATTGCTCGCGTCCGTGAAGGCTACACCGGTTCCGTGCCTGTGATTGCTGCCCGCCCCGTGGTGAAGAAACTCGTTTCGGAGCCTCGCACCCACATTGACCTGGGTGAACTGGACGCTGAGGACGAGGACAAGCCGATGGGCAACTAACCCGACGGCAGCCTCCGATCCCGTGATATCCCAGTGAAATCCCGGTGAAGGCGATGAGGGGGTTTTAGACCCTAGCCCGTAGGTTCCAGGAGTTCTAGAACCCCCTCCCTGTACGTCTTTTCGTGTTCGTTCCGTATTACATCCGTGTAATACATAAAGCAAAGTACATATCTACAGCATTTCTAATACGGTGTGTCCTGCAATATATTTTGAGATAATAGATATCCGCAGTGACCACCAGATGCACAAAGAAGTTTTGTGCAGATATTCAAAGGAGAAAATCATGACTGAACGTCCTAGCGCACACGCGGTGGAATTTGTTGACGTCGCCTCGATGGCGAAGTGGATTCAGAAGGACGGCGTAGGCAACATCATTGCCGGCATGGTCGACTTCCTCGAAGAAGACTTCAAGAAGTGGCAGAGCTTCGACAAGATCCCGCGCGTCGCCTCCCACACCCCCTTCGGTGTGATTGAGCTGATGCCCACCTCCGACAACATCACCTACTCCTTCAAGTACGTGAACGGCCACCCGTCGAACCCGGCACGCGGTTTCCAGACTGTGACCGCGTTCGGTCTGCTCGCTGACGTGGACAACGGCTACCCGGTGTTCCTGGCTGAGATGACCCTGCTGACCGCGCTGCGTACCGCTGGCGTGTCCGCCATGGTTGCTAAGCACCTGGCACGCAAGGATTCGAAGAAGATGGCAATGATTGGTACCGGCTCGCAGTCTGAGTTCCAGGCGCTGGGTATGCGCGCTGTGCTCGGCATTGAGGACCTGTCCGTCTACGACGTTGACCCGCACGCGATGGAGAAGTTCCGCCGTAACCTGGAGCCGCTGGGCTTCCGCATCCACCTGGCTAAGGACGTGGATGAGGCTGTTGAGGGTGCCGACATTATTACCACCTGCACCGCCGATAAGCAGCAGGCGAAGGTTCTGCTGGACCGCCAGGTAAAGCCCGGCGTGCACCTGAACGCTATTGGTGGCGACTGCCCCGGCAAGACTGAGCTGGAAAGCGAAATTCTGGACCGCTCCACTGTGTTTGTTGAGTTCCCGCCGCAGACCCGCATTGAGGGCGAGATTCAGCAGAAGGACCCGGACTTCCCGGTGGTGGAGTTCTGGAAGGTTCTGACCGGTGAGGAGCCGGGCCGCGTGTCGGATGAGCAGATTACCCTGTTTGATTCGGTGGGCTTCGCGATTGCTGACTTCTCGGGTCTGCGTTATGCCCGTGCGGCTACGCAGGACACCGACCTGCAGCAGTTCATTGACCTGGTTGCTAGCCCGGATGATCCGAAGGATCTGTACTCGCTGGTGAACGTTAACGTTCCGGTGGGCTAAAGGGCTAAGTAACCTGACGCTGAGTAGCCTTGAGCTGGTGGGCCTGTAAGGTGCGCCAGCGGAGGCTGCGAGGTTGAGAGTGAATAAAGTGAGGGCCGGGGAGTGGTGACACTCCCCGGCTCCTTCTTATGAAATTTTCGTATGCACGGATTCTTGTGCGCGGATTTTCTTATGGGCAACTTGTGAGCATTCTGCGGCTGGTTCACCCGTTCTACCCTTCAGCGGGTGTGGCTACTGGTGGGTGGCGATGATTTCACGCGCCTTCGCTACACGCTTTTCTTTCTCCTCTTTCAGCTGGTTGAGCTTCGCCTGGTTCTTCTCAATCAAAGGCCCCTGATAGGACGCTTCAATATCACCCAGACGCTGAGCCATACCCACCTTCTGGTTACATTCCGCTTCGATGGTTGCGAGGCGGATTTCCTCCGGCTTAGCTTCTTCGTTGCCTTGGGAGGAGGTCATGAGATGTGCGCTTTCTTCGGACATCCAGTCGCTCTCTCCTTCCCTGGGGGTTAGTCTGCGTTCACGCAGGCAGGTCCACCATTCTGAGCGAATATTTTTCCACTCATCGGTTTGGGAGGCGTAGGTGTATGCCTGTGAGTTTAGCTCTCCTACAAACCGGTATTCTTTTTCGTCCAGTTCGACGTCAGAGAATGCGGTTTTCACCTCTTCTTGGCACCGGGCGTTGATGTCGTCTGATGCTGAATCGTCTGGGCCTCGGGATTCCTTCTGGGAGTACCCGTACTTTTTGGCGTACTCGACGTTCCAGTTGCCGTATAGCCCCCCGGGTTGCGGGGTGTCTATTGAGGGCACAGCGTAGGACTGCCCGTGGTGCGCGTAGCATTCGGACATGAGCGTGTGCCACGCCGTGCTCACCGTACGGATTGTTAGTTCATCGAAGGCATACTCGTCCAGTGGAAGGTGTATGTAGTTCTTTGAATAATCGAGAACAGCTTTTCGTGAGGTGTCCCGCTCGGCACTGTTGGAGCAGGATACGCACGCCCCCAGCAGGCAGAATACTGTTACCGCAGAGAGAGCCTTACGCATAGGCTTTCCTCCTCCATACCTCGTTGTAGCATTCAAACGGAGTTACCCCAATTATCCCAAGGGATGCTATCTGCTTGTTGCTGATATCTACTGGTGGGTGGCAATAATTTCGCGCGCCTTCGCTATCTTCGCATCACGTTCAGCCTTCAATTCATTCAGCAGCGCCTGATTCTTCTCAATCAAAGGCCCCTGATAAGACGCCTCAAGATCACCCAGACGCTGGGCCAACCTCACCTTCTCGCTACATTGAGCTTCAATGGTTGCCAGGCGGATAACCTCCTCCAACACTTTGGGATCATCAGCATTCAGACTGGCCGTTTCTTTGCTCGTCCATTCACCGTCCCCGGTGCGAGGCGTCAACCCTTCCTGACGCTGACAGTCCCACCAATCTGAGCGGGCTTTCTTCCATTCAGGGTCAGCCTGCGCACGCATGTACGCTTCACTACGGATACGCTCGACGGGGCGGTACTTTTTCTCATCATCCTCATCAAAATAGAGCATATCCAGTTCTTCCCGATGCTCTTCGCGGCAGCTGGCCCTGACGTCTTCAGGGATGCTCTTATAAATCCTTTCCTGCTCATCTCTGACTTGGATGGACGTAAAATGATTCGCCGCATGCTTCACGTTCCAGGAGCCGTACTGGGAGGCGTTGCCAGAAACCAAGCCGTTTTCTAGAATTTCAAAATCGTATCCTTTTTTCGCATAGCACTCTTTAAGAATCAACAAATACGCCCTATATGTTATATCTTCGGCCTGGTCACTCATATCGTATTCGTCGAGGGGAAGAGTAATATAGTTATTTTCAAAATCCAGCTGGGCTTTGAGGCTAGTATCCTTAGGCGCAGCGGCACAGGAACTTAAAGCTAAAGCAAAGCAGGCGAGTAGGGCAGAAGATTTCTTCATTGTTACCAACTCCTTTCAATCAAGAAAGTCAGGAGGAGCCCACAAACATTGGGCTCCTCCATCACAATTACCAGCGGCAGTTTACCTTGTAAACAGAACTAATACGATCATCCCAAGTCTCGCCCCAATGGAGACCCGCATGGCTTAGACCGCGAAGATAGTTGAGGTCGGAAGAAGATTCAAAATTTCGACCCCTGTGATTAATGTCTTCGTAATAGTGCCACCGACACCCACCAGAATGCAATGAAGATGCACGGTCACTCATCCAATCCAAATGGGTCGTCCCCTCAGTTTCCATACGGGGCCCAAGGAAATTGGCATCCGAATAGAAAGTAACACCCGCATGTGCCGGAGGTGCTACCGCACCGAAAGTCACCGCAGCCACACAGGCCGCAACAGCAAGAGACTTATTAAAGATCCTCATCAGAATCTCCTTTCAAAAGAATGACGCCGCGGTCATTCATATCCACAACCCGCAACCATTGGCGAGCCGAAGTCAGGAAATCCATCGCATGCCCCAAACCGAAATTGAGAGTGCGACTCTCGTATTCCCTGTGACTTGAATTAATACTAACACACCTAGGCAATTTATTTAGTGATTTAAATCACTTATATGATAATATGGGATTTACCCGCTTTAGATATATTTAAATATTATTTACTACATTTACAAGACAAAAAATCCAGATAACATCACACAACCCCACCACAAACAACGAACCAAACCCCGTGGGTACCCACATTCATGTGAAAAACTCAACACCCCACCCAAACAAAGAATCACCCAATACCCCAATAAAAACCCCAATAAAAAAGGTTCCGACGCGCACACATGCTTCACATTCCAGGAGCCATACCGGAGGCATCACCAGAAACCCAGCCATTTTCTAGGATTTCAAAATCGCATCCTTTTTTCGCGTAGCACTCTTTAAGAGCAAAGCAGGCGAACAGAGCAGCAAATTCCTTCATTGTTACCGACTCCTTTCAACCAGGAAAGTCAGGAGGAGCCCACAAACACTGGGCTCCTCCATCACAATTATTAGTTGTACTATTCAGTTCAAACAGAATGTGTTATTGACTAGTGGCGATAATTTCACGCGCCCTCGCCACATGCTTTTCTTTCTCTTCTTTCAACTGGTTAAGCTTCGCCTGGTTCTTCTCAATGAGAGGCCCCTGGTAGGATGCCTCAATATCACCCAGACGCTGAGCCATACCAACCTTCTGATTACATTCCGCTTCGATAGTTGCGAGGCGAATCACTTCTTGAGTTTTTTCCTCCTCACTCTTAGAACTTACGTCAATATTGGACGTCTCTTGACTACCCCACGCCTGGTCATCCTTGCGTGGTGTTAACCCATTGCTCTCTAGGCAGCTCCACCATTCAGAGCGAACTTTATTCCATTCCGGATCACTTTTCGCACTCGCATAGGCTTCCTGTCTAAGCCGGTAAGCGAAAGAGTCATTGTCATTCTCGTATTCAATTTCTTTCAACTGATTGGCACTTTCCTTGCGACATTCCTTCCTAATCTCTGCCGGTATTTTCTCTGCCGCCTGCGTGCGCTCTCGAGACTTTTCTTCATTGAAATATCCATACTTCTTGGCATATTCAACATTCCAGGCACCATATATATTACTGTGCTGATCATCAGAGAACACAGGGACAGCATCAGAGTATCCCTTAGCTACATAACATACTTGCATGATACGGGCGACCGCCTCATTAATTACAGCCCTTGACGCATCGTCATAGTCATACTCATCCAGGGGAAGAGTAATCAAATTATTCGCGTAATCGAGCTTGGCTTTATACTCAGAATTTGAGGCACCTCCCTGAGCGCATGAAGACAGCAAAAGCGCGCCTGCTAGGGCAGTGATTGTGAATGCACTACTTTTATGCAAGAGCACACCCTCCTTTCAGAGTGGAAGAAAAACTTAAAGCAGGAAAGCATCCTGTCCCTCTACCACCATTCACCTAGCAATACACATACCTAACTGAGCTAATCCGGTCATCCCAAGTCTCGCCCCAATGGAGACCCTCATGGCTTAGACCCCGCAGATAGTTGAGGTCGGAAGAAGAATCAAACCTGCGACCCCTATAGTGGCTGTCTTCGTAATAGCGCCACCGGCACCCATCAGAATGCAATGAAGATGCACGGTCATTCATCCAACCCAGATGAGGGTTATCCCAGGTGTACATACGGGACCCAAGGAAATTGGCATCCGAATAGAAAGTAACACCCGCATGTGCCGGAGGTGCTACCGCACCGAAAGTCACCGCAGCCACACAGGCCGCAACAGCAAGAGACTTATTAAAGATCCTCATCAGAATCTCCTTTCAAAAGAATGACGCCGCGGTCATTCATATCCACAACCCGCAACCATTGGCGAGCCGAAGTCAGGAAATCCATCGCATGCCCCAAACCGAAATTGAGAGTGCGACTCTCGTATTCCCTGTGACTTGAATTAACACTAGCACACCTAGACTATTTATTTAGTGACCTAAATCACTTATGTGATAATATGTGATTTACCCGATTTAGATATATTTAAATATTATTTACTACATTTACAAGACAAAAAATCCAGATAACATCACACAACCCCACCACAAACAACGAACCAAACCCCGTGGGTACCCACATTCATGTGAAAAACTCAACACCCCACTCTAACAAAAAAATCACCCAAACCCCCAATAAAAACCCCCAACAAAAAAGGTTCCGACGCGCACACAACGCATCGGAACCTTTAAACACCAAACAGCCGCCAGGCTACGACGGAATCTGGCCAAACACATGGCGGCGAACCCACGCATGCATCGCAATACCCGCAGCCGTCGCCGCATTCATCGAACGCGTTGACCCAAACTGCTCAATCGACAGAGTATCCCTAGCCGCCGCATGCAACTCCTCCGACAAACCCGGGCCCTCCTGACCAAAAACCAGCACACACCTCTTCGGCAGATCATACGTCTCCAGGGGCACCGAATCCGGAAAAATATCAATACCAATAATTTCCAGACCCTCAGCCTGCGCCCACGCCACAAAATCCTCAATCGTCGGATGATGACGCACATGCTGATAACGATCCGTCACCATCGCACCACGACGATTCCAACGGCGACGCCCAATAATATGGACCTCCTTCGCCAACATCGCATTCGCAGTACGCACCACCGTGCCAATATTCAAATCATGCTGCCAATTCTCAATCGCCACATGAAAATCATGGCGGCGCGTATCCAGGTCAGCAATAATCGCGTCCATCGACCAGTAACGGTACTTATCCACCACGTTACGGCGGTCGCCCTCACGCAGCAGCTCCTCATCCCAATGGTCGCCCTCAGGCCACGGACCCTCCCACGGGCCCACACCCACCTCAAAACGGGCAGTACCCTGCTCAGTACCCTCAACAGCCTCAGCTACAGCCGCCTCAGCAGGCACAGCCTCAGCAGGTACAGCCTCAGCAGGTACAGCCTCAGCCGCCTCACGATTCTCAACCATCACAACCACCTTCACGCCAACAACCAGCGCCACTCCGGCGCCCACAGAGCCATCTTACAGACAAAAACCCGCACCACCAGCCACACACAGTAGCCAGCGGCACGGGTTCACCCGCCGCAGCGGAACGTCTTAAAAATTCACGAGGTCCTAGTCCAAGCTAGTAGAGACTAGTCCAGGCCCAGCTCATCCTTCGAGTACGCGTACAGGCACGGAACGCCCGCAACCTCTTCCACATGCTCCTTAGCGCCGGTCGCACGGTCAACAATCACAGCAACCGCCACAACCTCAGCGCCAGCCTTACGCAGCGCCTCAACAGCAGTCAGCGCAGAACCACCGGTAGTGGAAGTGTCCTCAACAGCAACCACGCGGCGACCCTCAACGCTCGGGCCCTCCACCTGACGGCCCATGCCGTAAGACTTCTGAGCCTTACGCACCACAAACGCGTCAATCGCACGGTCCTGATCACCAGCGGCACGCATAATCGCGGTACCCACCGGGTCAGCGCCCATGGTCAGGCCGCCAGCAGCCTCAAACTCGATGCCGTTCTTATCCAGCAGGTCCAGCATGACCTGACCAACCAGGCGAGAAGCCTCGTGGTGCAGGGTGATGCGGCGCAGGTCAACGTAGTAGTCGGTTTCCTTGCCGGAGGCGAGGACCACGTGCCCGCGCACCACAGCCAGCTCAGAAATCAGCTGGCGCAGGCGTTCACGGGCTTCTTCAATGGGGAGATTTTCAGAAAGCTTAGTCATAGTTCAAGTGTAGCGGCTCACGTACAGGCGGCGCAGGCTATTCCCTGCACTATTCCAGCCCTAGGCTATTCCACCACGCGACCCACCGACGGCGGCAACGCAGCACGCAACTTCGTCAGCATCTCCTCATACTCGGCGGTCGGGTCGGAATCAGCCACGATAGCGCCACCGGCGGCAAGAGTCACCGTGCCCTCATCGTGCGCCACGAGCGTGCGAATCACAATCGACAGGTTCGCCGAACCATCCGCCGACACAAAACCCAAAGCACCCGAATACACGCCGCGAGCGCGACCCTCCAGGCCCTCAATAATCTGCATGGTCGAAGGCTTCGGCGCACCCGTCATCGAACCACCCGGGAAGCACGCCCGCGCGGCAGCCACCGCGCTCACGCCCTCACGCAGACGCGAACTGACCGTAGACACCAGCTGATGCACCGTCGAGTAGCTCTCCACACCCATGAGCACCGGCACGCGCACGGACGCCGGGTCAGACACCGTGGACAGGTCATTACGCAACAGATCCACGATCATGAGGTTCTCGGCGCGGGTCTTCTCATCGGTACGCAACCAGGCTGCGGCAGCCTCATCTTCTTCCGGGGTGGCGCCACGCGGTACCGTGCCCTTAATCGGCTTTGTCTGGGCATTACGCTGCTCATCCACACTCAAAAAACGCTCCGGCGAGGAAGAGAGCACCGAAAAATCGCCGCACCGCAGATACGCCGCATAGGGTGCCGCATTGTGGGCGCGCTGGCGGCGGTACAGCTCAAAGAAAAGCTCCGGGCTCGGATTCTGGATGCGCGCGACCGTCTGCGCGGTCAGGCACACCTCGTAGCTGTTACCCTCGTAGATTTCGTGCTGACTAGCGCGAACAGCGTCCATGTAGGCTTCCGCGGCGGGTGCAGGAAAGAGCAGAGGCTCGGTAAGCTCAGGGGCATTTACGGGGGTATTTTCGGAGGCGCACTCCCCCGCAGCGCTCAGCGCCGGAGCCAGCACCGTGCTCAGCAGCCGCTCCGCCGCCTCACACCACGGCTCATCCCCCACCAGCCAGCTACGCGCCGCAGCACCCGGGCGGGTATGCTCATGCACCAGGTAGCGGACCGCCGGCAACCACAGAGAATCCGGGGTCGGCGCCTCATGCGCCGGCAGGTAGCCCGGCACCGGGTGGCCGTGCTCCATGCCCATGGCGGCACGCGCCTCATAGCCGAAATAGCCCACGTAACCGCCACGCAAACCCACAGGCAGACCGGTTGCCGCCGCGGTATCCGGGTGCACGCGCGGTGCGCAGGCGAGCGCCGCCTCCAGCTGGGCGAAGGGGTCTTCCCCGCCAGACTCAGCCGCCGCACGCGCCGAATCCACGCGCAAAGGCGACAGCTGCGCCGGAACCACACCCACATACGAGGCGACCGACATGGGCGACTCCTCACGCGCCGAATCCAGCCAGAAGGAATACTCGGCACCACCGGTCAGCAGCGGGTACGCCTCCTCGCAGTTCACCGCGAAAGGAAGCGGGCGCACGACAAGCTCCCGCGTCTGCGCATCCCACTGGATGCCCTGCAGAATACTCGGCAGGGCATGAGGGGACGCAGAAGCGGGAGCGTTCGAGGTAGAAAAAATACGGTCCGCGGAAGTTTCAGTCACGGACTCCATTGTATGGCGTGCAGGCGAACTGGCGGTTTAGTGAACAACTGCGGGTGCTTCGCCGTTTTCGCTGGTCATCGGCAGGCCGGCAGCGAACCATGCGCTGGTGCCGCCTGCAATGTTGTGTGCGGCGTAGCCGTGCTCGCGCAGGAAGGTTGCCGCGCGGTTCGAACGGCCGCCGCCGTGGCAGATGACGTAGAAGTCTTCGCCGGGTGCGGGCAGTTCTTCCAGACGCTCAGCGATGGTGCCGAGGGTGATGTGCTTGGCGCCGGTGGCGTGGCCGCCCTCCCACTCGTAGTCTTCACGCACGTCGATGATGGTTGCGCCGGCAGGAACGTCGCGGGGGTCAACCTGGGGTACAGCAGTCATGGGGTTCTCCTTTGAATTGAATGAGGACGGGCCGGTCGGCACGGTGGGGTGCCGGGTGGGCATAGTCGTGGTTCCACTCTAGCGCGTTGGGGGTGTGTGGCGCATCTAGCCCGGTATTTGGGGGTTTGTGAGATTCGGAAATGATGCATACGAAAAAATCGAAATGGTTTTTCATGCACTGATTGATAGTTCAATCTTTGAAATACAGGCACACACCATGTATACATATGCACCTATAAGGGTATAGACTTAAACACATATTGCCCGGGTCACATAGAACCCCGGGCTTGCACAGAAAAGAATTACCACCATGTCTCACACCATCACAGGTGCCGAACCCAAGGACACCAAGACCTTCTTCGGCCACCCGCGCATGCTCGCGAACCTGTTCACCGTAGAAATGTGGGAGCGCTTCTCCTTCTACGGTATGCAGGGCATCATGATTTACTACCTGTACTACACCGCCAACAAGGGCGGCCTGGGCCTCGACAAGGACCTCGCCACCGGCGTTATCGGCGCGTACGGTGCAGTCGTGTACCTCATGGCAATCCTCGGCGGTATCCTCGGTGACCGCATCCTCGGCCCCGAGCGTACCCTCTTCTACTCCGCCATCGGCATTATGGCGGGTCACATCTCCCTCTCCCTCATCCCCGGCGTGCCCGGCGTGGTGATTGGTCTGCTGCTGGTCGCTATCGGCTCCGGCGGTCTGAAGAGTAACGCATCCGTGCTGGTCGGTTCGCTCTACAGCGACAACGACTCACGCCGCGACGCAGGCTTCACCATCTTCTACATCGGTGTGAACACCGGTGCACTGCTCGGCCCGATCCTGACCGGTTGGGGCTGGAGCACCTGGGGCTTCCACATGGGCTTCGGTTTTGCCGCAATCGGTATGGCTGCCGGCCTGATTCAGTACTCGCTGACCCGCAAGAACCTGCCCGCCTCCGTACACCACGTGGGCACCCCCTTCACCGGCGCCCAGAAGCGTAACTTCTTCCTGGCACTGGTCGGTATCGTCGTCGTTCTCGGCATCCTGCTGGCAACCGGCCTGATGACCGCAGACAACCTCAAGAACTGGGTCATGGGCTTCATCTTCATCGGCGCTATCGCCCTGTTCGCACAGATGCTGACCGCCAAGGACGTCACCTCCGATGAGCGTTCCCGCGTCACCGCATTCATCCCCCTGTGGATTGCAAACGCCGTGTTCTGGGCACTGTACCAGCAGCAGTTCACCGTCATGGCGGTGTACTCGGATGAGCGCCTCAACTGGAACATCCTGGGCATGGAGCTGAGCCCGAACCTGGTCAACTCCATCAACCCGATCTTCATCATCGTCTTCGGCATGATGTTCTCCGCCCTGTGGACCAAGTGGGGCGACCGCCAGCCGGTCACCACCCTGAAGTTCTCCGCAGCGCTGATTATTATCGGTCTGGCGTTCTGGATCTTCCTCACCCAGGCGGGCGTTCAGAGCGTGAACGTCGGCTGGATCGTGCTGATTCTGTTCGTCTGCACCATCGCCGAGCTGATCATTTCGCCGGTGGGTATTTCGCTGGCGACCAAGCTCGCACCGAAGGCGCACCGCGTGAACATGATGGCGCTGTATTTCACCTCCGTAGCAATGGGTACCGTGCTCTCCGGTTGGCTGGCTCCGTTCTACAGCATGGAAACTGAAGTTCCCTACTTCACCTGGATGGGCATTATCACCATCGCGACCGGTGTGCTGCTGTTCCTGGTGCACAAGCCGGTTCAGAAGCTCATGCGCGGCGTGAAGTAACCGCATTTGCCTGTACCGCTGACTCGCTGCTTTCGGGCGGCGTGATCGTGTAGGCGAACGCATATAGGCTAGGGCCCCGAATCCTTGAATTACCAAGGGTTCGGGGCCCCTACTGTACGCCCTGGTACATGCCCCGGCGTATACCCCGGCGCCGGAGCGCTGGAATGTTTGGGGAGGTTCAGGAGGGCGGGTTTAGGGGCGTTCGGGGCGTTTTCCTTAATGAGACAATCCGCGCAGATTTTCTTATTAAGCGCCTTAATAAGAAAATCGAAGTGTATTGTCTTATTAAGACCCCCACCCCACGACCAGCAACCAACACGCAGGAGGAGGAACCATGCCCTCAGCCATCACCTGGCCCGCCCTCACATGGGAGCCGCAAACCCCCTGGGTGCACCGGGACGCCCTCGCCTCCCGACGAGCAACGCGCCGCAACTCCGGCACCTTCTCCAGCGCCGTACCCGCCTCCATTGCTGAGCTCAACATCGAACTCAGCCCCGCACTGCGAGCGCGCCTCCAAGAGAACGCCACCGCAATGACCCGCTTCGATGAGCGGCTCCACCACATCGGCAGCATACCCTTCTCCGCGGTTCTTCTGCGCGGCGAATCCGCCTCCAGCTCGCAAATTGAAAACCTCACCGTTAGCGCACGCAGGCTCTCGCTTGCCGTCCTGGGTGCAAGCGGGTCGAAGGTCGGTGTTAACGCCGAGCTGGTGGCGCGCAATGTTCACGCCATGCGTGCAGCCCTAAACACGGCAGAGAACATTAGTGTCGATAACATTCTGGCGATGCACCGCGAACTGACTCGCGGCCTGCAGCAGGACTCCGGCGTGCTTCGCACCCAGTGGGTGTGGATTAAGGGTGATTCACCCGTGACCGCCGACTACGTGGCACCGCATCACGAGCGGGTTCCTGCCGCCCTCGAAGACCTTGTAGCCTTCATGAACCGCCGCGATATTGACCCCCTCGCACAGGCGGCTATCGCGCACGCCCAATTTGAGACAATCCACCCCTTCACCGACGGCAACGGTCGAACCGGGCGAGCCCTCATCTCCGCGCTCCTGCTCGCCCGCGGCGTCACCCGCCACGTGATTCTGCCCGTCTCCTCCGGCCTGTTGCACGATACCGAAGGGTACGTTCAGGCGCTCACCGACTACCGTGCAGGCGACGCCGAACCCATCATCGAGCTCTTCATCGACGCCACGCAGAAGGCAATCACCAACGCAGAAATCCTGGCGCAAGACATTGAAATCTTGCGCGATGAGGTGCTGTCCATTGCCCAGCGCAAAACCCCTCTCCTGCGTTCCCTCGCCGACCTGTGCTGCACCGAGCCCGCCTTCACCGCGCGCATGGTGGAGGAGCACACGCAGGGGTCGAAAGCCAGCGTGTACCGCCTCCTCAACCGCATGGTGGAGCTGCAGATTCTGCGTGAAGAACGCGTCAAAATTCAGGGGCAAAAAGTGTGGACTGTCCCCGCTCTCAACCGCGCCCTCGACGACTTTGCAGCACGAGCGGGACGGCGCGGATAGATGCGCCTCCGGGTTCGATAACCCACGCGAAAATTCTGCGGCTGTAGGCGGGTTCCCATGCACGGAACTGTGACGATTTATGTCTCCGCATGAACACACATGACGAACATTAGAGTCAAAAAGGACGTATTAAGCCACGAACAGAAATCTACTAGACAGCCCTCAACCACGGGTCTAAGGTGAATCCATAACAAACCGGAAGGCCCCTTCCGGAACAACCCTTCAACCCTTAGCCGAGGAGAAAATCATGGCACTTTACCTGGTAGAACTGACCCCCGCACAGCCGTCCAAGGACGAAGCAACCGCACTCATCGAGACCGTCAACTCGTCCCTGACCAACGGCGCCGAGCTCATCGAAACCCAGGTCTCCGCAGACCACAAGATCGTCTTCGTCATCGTCGAATCCGAGAACACCGCATTCGGCCCCGACCTCGCCGCAGCAATCGGTGAGCGCGCAGCCGTCGCAGGCCCCGACGCAGTCCGCCTGGTCGGCGCAGAGCTCGAAGACATCAAGAAGCTCAAGAAGGACGCAGACTACCTGGTTGAGTGGGACATCCCCGCAGAGATCACTATGGAACAGTACCTGACCCGCAAGAAGGCAAACGCCCCCAAGTACGCTGAAGTACCCGAGGTTTCCTTCCTGCGCACCTACGTTCGCGAAGACACCGCCAAGTGCCTCTGCTTCTACGACGCACCCGACGAAGAAGCTGTTGTTCGCGCCCGTAAGGCCGTCAGCACCCCCATTGACCGACTGTTCAAGCTGCACGCATAGACGCGATGCTCCCCTCTTAGGAGAAACCCCATGTCTGAGTTCACTCTCGAACCCCTCTACGACTACCCCCAGCGCGAGCAGGTGCTCGCACTCGCCCAAACCCACGCTAACGCGGTTGACCGTGGCGAGCGTTCCCCCTTCGAAAACCTGCGCGAAATCGCTAAGGACGGCCTGATTACCCTGGGCCGCGACGGCGGCTCCCTGGTCCCCCAGGTTTCGGTAGCGTTCGACCTTGCCACTGAGGATGCCTCGACGGCGTTCTCCCTGTGGGCTCACCGCTCCACCATCGCGTTCTTTGACGCTGTGGGTCGCGAACTGCCCGAGGGCCTGTCGGATGCGACCGTCAGCGGCACCACCGCAATGGCGGCGGCCTACAAGGAAGCTTCGGGCCTGGCACCGATCAAGGTTGAGGGCACCCTCGTTGAGGGCGGCTTGAAGCTGAACGGTTCCGTGTCGTGGGCGTCGAACCTGTATCCGGGCGGCGTGATTGTTCTTCCGGTGGCTGTGCAGAACGCCCCGGAGAGCCACCCGAACCGCTACATCGTGACGGTTCGCCAGGATGTTGAGGGTCTGAGCATTGACTACCACCGCAACCTGCTGGCGCTGAACGGCACCGAGTCCGGCACCCTGAAGTTCGAGGACGTTTTCGTTCCGAGCGAGGACATTCTGAGCGACAACATTGAGGCGTTCCTGCACGATGTGACCGCGCCGTTCCTGCTGGTTCAGTCGTCGTTCTGCCTGGGTCTTGCCGCTGGCGCCCTGCAGGAGGCTGCTAAGCACCTGGACGTCTCTCAGGGCGTATTCCGTCCTGAGTTCCCGCTGATTCTGACCGAGTACCAGAGCCTGCGTGAGGAACTGATTCGTCTGGCGTCTGAGCCGGAGCGTGCTGAGCGTCGTGACCTGCTGAGCCTGCGCCTGGGTGTTTCGCACTTTGCAACCATTGCTACTCACTTTGAGCTGCAGGTTGTTGGAGGCGCCGGTTACGTGGCTGATTCCCCGACGGCTCGCCGCCTGCGTGAGGCGACGTTCCTGCCGGTTCAGTCCCCGACCGAGGGTCACCTGCGTTACGAACTGGCGCGTTACGATCACTTGGAGAACCTGCGTGACGCTCTCTAAGCCACTGAGCTAGCTGTAGCGAGTGTTTTTATTCGCTCTTTGCATCAATACCCTGTATATGCGATTTATTGCATATACAGGGTATTGATGCTTTCTGGGTTATATACGCGACATAGAGCCCACGATAAGAGAATATATGCACCACTCAACGTATCCCTGCTCATATTTACAGCCGTTTAGCTGTGACCCACGCTTGTATACGCGTAGAATGATGTGGAATTTTATACACCACCACATTCACCTCAGGAGCTCCCTTTGAGCATCTCTAAGCTTCTCGGCTTTGACTGGTCGATCCACGGCGACGGCCGCAGCATCAAGCCCGGTTCCTTCGTTGCCCCGAACGAGCGCCTCGCATGGCCGATTACCATCGGTATCGGCGCGCAGCACGTGGTCGCAATGTTCGGCGCGACCTTCCTCGTGCCGATTATTACCGGCTTCCCGCCGGCAACCACCCTGTTCTTCTCGGGTATCGGTACGGTCCTGTTCCTGCTGATTACCCGCGGACGCGTCCCCTCCTACCTGGGTTCCTCGTTCGCATTCATTGCACCCCTGGCGGCTGCTATGAACTCGCACGGCCCGGCCGGTGCCCTAGGCGGTATCGTCATGGCGGGTGCGGCGCTGTTCCTGGTCGGCCTAATCGTTCAGTTCGCTGGCACCGGCTGGCTCACCAAGCTCATGCCCCCGGTCGTGACCGGTTCGATTGTGGCGCTGATTGGCTTCAACCTGGCAAAGAGCGCTAAGGACAACTTCATGGTGGCACCGGTGACCGCGCTGGTGACCCTGTGCTCCATCATCCTGATTTCGGTGCTCTTCAAGGGCATCATTGGCCGCCTGTCCATCCTGCTGGGTGTGGGTATCGGCTACATCACCGCCGTGATTCGCGGTGAGGTAGACTTCTCCAAGATTGACAAGGCTGTGCAGACCCAGGGCATCATTGGCCTACCGCAGTTCCAGACCCCCGAGTTCCACTGGGAGCTCGCAGGCCTGTTCATCCCCGTGATTCTGGTGCTCGTGGCTGAGAACATCGGTCACGTGAAGTCGGTGGCTCAGATGAGCGGCGAAAACCTGGACGACTACTCCGGCCGCGCCCTCATGGCGGACGGCCTGGCAACCACCATCGCAGGCATGGGTGGCGGTTCGGGTACCACCACCTACGCTGAGAACATCGGTGTTATGGCTGCAACCAAGGTGTACTCCACCGCGGCGTACTGGGTGGCTGCTATCTTCGCGATTGTTCTGTCGCTCTTCCCGGGCTTCGGCGCGGCTATTGCGTCTGTTCCTGCGGGTGTTCTGGGCGGTGCCGCAACCGTGCTGTACGGCATGATCGGTATGCTCGGTGTTCGTATTTGGAGCGAGAACCGCGTGAATTTCTCGAACCAGATTAACCTGACCACCGCCGCTGTGGCGCTGATTGTGGGTATCGCGGACTACACCTGGACCTTCGATGGGATGACCTTCGCCGGTATTGCTCTGGGTACCGCTGCGACCCTGATTATCTTCCACCTGATGACCTTCATTGCGAAGTACACGAAGGCTGCTGGCGACCCGCTGGAGCCCTTCGACCCTGAGAAGAGCACTGAGGGACACTAAGTTCTTCACCGCCCGTTGGAGTAATTCTCCTGAGGCGTAGGCTGTAGAAAAGCGGCCCGGATGGATTGGTTTCCATCCGGGCCGCTTTTGCATGTTAGCCCGATATTCGGTTAGGCCAGGCGGTATGTCGTATTGCGGTTACCTCGACCACCTTCACGCACGATTACGCCCTCTTGAAGGAGCTTCGTGAGGACGTACCGGACCTGCGGCTTCTGCAGCTCAGCAAAAGGCTCAGGTAGCACAGCCATGATGTCCTCGATACCGGCGGGGTAACGCAGCGAGCGCAGGGCGAGGAGCACCGCCTCCTGACGGTTACTAGGAACCGTAGGCGACGATTGGCGCGGGTCTACTTCCGACTTCTGCTGCGGTGAACCAACATCGGCGGCACAAGCACCAGCCAGAGGCTCCCTGCTAATAATCGCAGTAAAACGAATGACCCCATCAACGAATTGGATGGGTTTCAGCCCTGCCTGACGCACCGCCTCCTGGGCAGTGTAGATGCCGCTACCTTCACCTTCGATGACGCGGTATCCGTCTTCAGGGGTTGTTACATGCGTGCAGATGTCATACAGGCGGTCATTCACGCGGGAGCGTTCGCCGTACTCTTGCAGACGCTGGAGAGTGATTCCGTATAGACCACCAGGGTTCTCTACAGAGATTCGGTCGGGGAAAATCCTGACGCGCACCTCTTCGGTATCTGCTTTGGGGTTGAGGCTGCGGTGTACGAGTGCATTCGACAGGATCTCGCGAAGGGCAATATCGGGTACTTCCTGCCCGTTGATGAGGTGCCCGTTGGACAGTTCGACAACCGGGTGTGCCAGGTTCCGCTTGACCCATGCCAGAGTCTCTTCGAGCATCGCGGGGATGGGGCCATCCGCCTCGAATTTGTCGAGGTTGCGGGCTTTACCGCTTGGGTCGATGACGACTCCGGTGACTTTGAGCGAGGGCCTGAACTCCTGAGGGTAAGAACCCAAGGCGTACAAGCCCGCAAGGGAAAGATTATTGGTTCCGAGGGCAATAATTCCCTTACGGCGGAGGACTTCTTCATCGGAGCTTCCGGCGAGGCGGCGTGATTTAGCACGGACGTCTCGCAGATAAGCAGTTTTGAGGCCTTCGTCTAGGTCAGCCAGGGAGGTGTATTCTACCGGCTCCTCATCGAATCCGGTGCGTGTCCGCTGAGCTACCATCAGGTCGGTTTCGTGGCGGCTCATTTCGTGGTCACCGTCGCCGGAACGCACGTACGCTTTACCGCCAATGTAGGCGGGGCGTTCATAGGGAGGCAGCGGAGGGATTGCGGCGACAAAGATTTTGGCGTCTTCGTAGAGGATGGTGCCGGATTCCATGGTGTTCGGCGGCTTGAGGCCCCTGCGGAGCTTGTTGCCGAGGGTTTTTTCTAGGTCTGCAGGGTCGTATACGCCTACAGGTGCAAAGTCATTATTCTCGTCGAGGCCGCAGATAATGATTCCGCCCGTGGAACTATTGGAGAAGCTACTCAGGGTTGCGTCTAGGCTTCCGGGGTAGCCTCCGTGGGCTTTTTTAACCTCGATAAACTGCGTATCGCTGCCGTGAGTGCACAGTAGTTTGATGGTTTCAGCAAGCCATTCGGGGGTCCATTCCACGTTGTTCATACAAAAAATTTTAGTCTAGACACAAATTAGATGTAAATCAGACACAAAAATTTGAGTCTAGACATAAATTTTTATGTCTAGACTCAAATTTTTTATGTCTAGACATAAAAGTTTATGTCTGAGTTATGTCTGCGGAGGCTCACCTAGCCGCTCGTGCTGGATAGCTAGTGTCGGCTGGCTAGTGCTAGGCGGCTAGGACCGTTCGGCGAGCATCGCCTCAATCGTCTGTGCCACACCGTCCTCGTGGAAGGGCGGGCAGGTACGTCCCACCTTCGCAATGAGTGCCGGCTGACCCGACGCCATGGCGAAGCCCTCCCCCGCCCAGCAAAGCATCTCAGCGTCATTCGGCATGTCACCAAACGCCATCACCTCGTGCGCCTCAATGCCGTGGCGTGCCGCGAACTTCTCCAAGATCCGCCCCTTATTCACAGTCTTAGAACCCATCTCAACGAGCGGTTCACCAACTACGCCGCGGGTCACCGACACCAGCGAACCTACCGCCTGATGCACGCGCGCCTGCAGAATATCCGGGTCCATGCCGGGCACACGGATCAGGTACTTAATGACCGGGGTTGAGCCAATTCGTTCCAGGGAATCAGCAATACTCGACTCAATAACGCGGGCGCCCTCAAGCACCTCACCGCCGTCGTGAGGCCCCTGAATATAGACGGTGTCTACGGTTTCCAGGGTGTAGGTGGCGTCGGGGAACATGGGTTCTAGGAGTTCGTGGGTGCGGGCAATCACCGCGGGATCTGCGCCGTTGATCTCTTCTACCTCGTTCGCGCCCAGGTGGTACACCACGGCACCGTTAGAGCAGATGGCGTAGGAGTCAAAGTCGGTCTGCTCGCGCAGGGGCGTGAGCCAGCGGCTCGGGCGGCCGGTAACGAAGACGATATCGATCCCGGCGGCGCGGGCAGCCTCAAGGGCGCGCAGGGTCCGCGGACGGAACCGGAAATCGTGCCCGATGAGGGTGCCGTCCAGGTCGCTGGCGATGAGTTTAATCATGCAGTGTTTGCCTTCAGTGGTGGGGTGTATCGGTGCTGGATAAAGCGCGGGGCTCGTTAGACTGTGCCAGCGAGCCGGTGTGCCGCTATGCCGCCGGTTCCGCGTAGGTGACGGTCAAGAACGCGCGACCCAGACCGTGGCCGAGCAGGTTAAAGTTCACGACGGCGGGGCTGGCGTTCTCGTCAATATCGAGCTTCTCCACATCCACGGCGGTGACGCAGAAGATGTATCGGTGCGGGCCGTGACCAGCCGGAGGGGCAGCACCCAGGAAGCCCGCCACACCGGCGTCGTTGCGGTGCGTCAGAGCGCCGGCGGGTGCATCCGCGCCAGTGTCAATGCTGGTCACGTTGGCGGGAATGTTGGAGACAGTCCAGTGCCAGAAGCCGCTGGGGACCGGCGCATCCGGGTCGAAGCAGGTCAGCACGAAGGACTTGGTGCCCTCGGGGAAGCCGCTCCAGGACAGCTGCGGGGAGCGGTCCTGACCGCCCGCCACGCCGAAAAGGGCGGAGAGCATCCATTCGGGGGCGGTGCCGCCGTCCTGAATGTCGGTGGAGGTCAGGGTGAATTCGGGCAGGTCGGGCAGGCCCGCGTAGGGTTCGCGGGGCAGGGGTGCGGTGCCGATGTTGGTCATGATGTTCCTCAATGGTGGGGTTCGGGTGGATATGGCGACGCCGGCGGACAGAGTGAGCTATCCGCCGGCGAGGCGTGAATTTTTTAGCCGTTGAGTACGGCGTCGAGTTCTTCGCGGGTGGGCGGGTTAGCGCCCGCGCGGGAGACGGTGATACCGGCTGCGGTTGCGGAGAAGCGCAGCAGGTCGGCAATGTCTTCTGCGGTCAGTGCGGCAACCTTGGCACGCGCCTCAGCACCGGCAATGCCGCGGTCGAGCAGACCTGCGATAAGTGCCGCCATGAGGGAGTCGCCAGCACCGACGGTGTCCGCAACCTCAACGCGGTGTGCGGGCTGGCTGATGCCCTCGGGGTACTTCTTGGTGAAGGCGATGGGGCCATCTTCGCCGCGGGTGATGACCATCAGCTCTGCGCCGAGGTCAAGCCATGCGCGGGCGGTGTCGTCGAGGGAGCGCTCGGGGTAGAGCCACTGCAGGTCCTCGTCGGATGCCTTCACGACGGTGGAGAGGGAGACGAACTTTTCAGCCCATGCGCGGCCCTCGTCAACGTTGTGGATGAGGGTGGGGCGGCAGTTCGGGTCGTAGCTGAGCAGGGCGCTGTCGCGGGCGGCTTCAAAGGCTGCGGCGACCACGTGCGCGCCGGGTTCAAGCATGGCGGCGATGGAGCCGGTGTGTACTGCATCGGAGGTGCGTGCCAGTTCGGTGAGCTTCTCGGCGACGGAGTCGAGGGACCAGGTGATGTCGAATTCGTACTCTGCCGCGCCGTCGGCGCCGATGGTTGCCTGGGCGACGGAGGTGCGCTCGGCACTGTGCTCGAAGGGCAGGGTCACCTGGGATGCTTCCAGGTGTGCGTCAATGCTCTTGCCGTAGGCGTCGGGGCCGTAGTGGCCGACGAAGTTGGTGGAGTGGCCGAGGCGGCGTGCGCCGACGGCTACGTTCATGGGCGATCCGCCGGGGTAGGCGCGGGTTTCTCCGTCGTGCTGGTGGACGACGTCTACGAGTGCTTCACCGATTACAGTCAACATGGTTTCAATTCTACTCATGTTTGCGCCCTCGTGGCGTGTGTTTTTGTGGGTATTTAAAGTGGTTTTGCTTTCCCTTCTGAGGGCTTGTGTTGGCTTGCCGTGTGGGTTCACAAACTGCCTTCTGTCTCTTCTGACTTTTAGCCTCAATATCGCTAATTTTGAGGGTCTGGAGGGGTTCACACGGGTTAGACTTAAACCGACGCCGGGTCTTAACGCCCGGCACGGTATTGACGCGACAGCATCGTCGCGCCTACCCTCCAACGACGAAGTTAGGAAGAAGGTCATACGTGACGACTGCAACCGCTACCTGGGTTAACCGTGAGGCTACCGCAGAGGAGCTGATCCCCCTCATCGGTAAGCTGCACCGCGAGAACGGCGTGGTGCTGAGCATTCACGGCCGCAGCCTGGTCAACAAGTCTGTCATTGAGCTGCTGAAGCTGCACGATTTCGTATCCCACATTGATGGTGCGCCCCTGAACCCCGCGCACTCCCTCGAGCTGGTTCGTGCTCTGACTGAGCTGAACCTGGGCGCTTGCTCGATTAACATTGCTGCCCTGCACAAGGCACACCACGAGGCGGGCTCCCCCGAGCTGTCCATGTGGCTGCCCGAGCAGCTGGGTTCCTCCGTGAACCACCAGGGTGACCAGCCGAAGGAGCAGGACGTTGTGCTGTACGGCTTTGGTCGTATTGGTCGCCTGCTGGCTCGTATTCTGCTGGAGCGTTCCTCCTCGCCGCTGGGTTCTGGCCTGAACCTGCGCGCTGTTGTGGTGCGTAAGAACGGCGATAAGGACCTGGTCAAGCGCGCATCCCTGCTGGAGCGCGACTCTGTTCACGGCCCGTTCAAGGGCGTTATTGAGGTAGACGAAGAGAACAGCACCATCATCGCTAACGGTGTTCCGGTTCGCTTCATTTACTCCTCTGACCCGACCACCGTCGACTACACCGAGTACGGCATCAAGGACGCTCTGCTGGTGGACAACACCGGCCGCTGGCGCGACGTTCCGGGCCTCGAGCAGCACCTGAACTGCCCCGGTATTTCTCGTGTTCTGCTGACCGCTCCCGGTAAGGGCGACATGAAGAACATCGTGTTCGGTGTGAACGACAACGTCATCACCGATGAGGACAAGATCCTCTCCGCAGCATCCTGCACCACCAACGCGATCACCCCGGCACTGAAGGTTCTGGATGACGCATACGGTGTTGAGCGCGGCCACGTTGAGACCGTTCACGCATTCACCAACGATCAGAACCTGATCGACAACTTCCACAAGGGTGACCGCCGCGGTCGCTCCGCTGTGCTGAACATGGTCATCACCGAGACCGGTGCAGCAAAGGCTGTTTCTAAGGCTCTGCCGCAGCTGGAAGGCAAACTGACCGGTAACGCTATCCGCGTTCCCACCCCGGACGTCTCCATGGCAATCCTGAACGTGAAGCTGACCAAGCCCGCAGGTTCCGCTGAGGAACTGAACGAGCTGTTCCGCCGCGAGTCCATCGACGGCGAACTGCGCCGCCAGGTGGGCTACTCGGATTCCCCCGAGGCTGTTTCCACCGACTTCGTGGGTTCCCGCACCGCAGGTGTTGTGGACTCGCTGGCTACCGTGGTGACCGATGACTCCGCAATTGTCTACGTCTGGTACGACAACGAGTTCGGTTACTCCTGCCAGGTGATTCGCGTTCTGGAGCGCATGGGCGGCTACGAAGTGCCCTCCTACCCCGCTAAGTAAGCTACCCCAGCTCATCTAGCACACATATAACAAACCCACCGGTACATATAGCCAATTGGCTATATTGCCGGTGGGTTTGTTTATGAGGTTATATGCGCAAATAAGAGGTGCCACGCAGAAGCTCAGAAGAGCTACGCGAGCGGTGAATTACGCCTTACGGCGGTACACCACACCCTGATGCGCCCGTAGCGTGAAGCTCGAGGGCACCGGGCGGTTTGCCGCATCCACCAAGCCGGACGGGACCTTCACGATCACATCCTTCGAGCCGGTGTTCAGGGCAGCCCAGCCGCGCGTAAAGGCACGAGTCTGAGCGGTCTTCTGAGCAATAATGCCGCCGACCGGATCCCCCAGGTCATAGGAAAGCTCCGGGGCGTGCGGGATCTCGTCGTAGGCGTCGTGGTGGGTTGCGCTGATGCCGGTGAAGGCGCCTCCACCGAACACCCAGAAGCCCGCCAAACCGTACAGGAAGTTCTCATCCGTACCGGTAATAGCAGCCTTGCGGTCGCTAAGCGGGGTACGCAGAATCGTCACCTTCTTCTGCGAGGCGGCGCTACGGCCACCCAGACCCGCAAAAGTAGTACCCAGGTTCACGTCGCCCGCCGAGCCGTTCGCAATCTCACGACCCTGCATCACGGCGTACGGCGAAGACAGGTAGTCGTTCGGACCCCAGCCAAGCCACACCTCCTCAAAGCCGCCACCGTAGGCGCTGTGACGCTCCCACTTGCCGTAACGCAGACGAGACTCAGCAATATTGGGCACCAGAATCTTGCCGATTTTATTCAGCTCAATACCGGCGTACGCGACCAGAAAATCCAGGTGCTCACGAATCTTCGTCATAGACTCCACACCCTGGATGGGCAGGTTCAGGTCGTAGTAGTCGTTCTCGATGTCGTTATCCGCCATGACCCCGTCGAAGGGTGAGTTGCGCATTTCGCGCACCACAGCGTCCACCCACTGCCAACGGTAGTCGGCGTTCCACACCTGCATCTGGAAGTGCTTGGGGTAGCCCTTCCACTCGATACGGTCACCGTTGAGGCGGTGGGCGAAGAAATCCTTACCGGAGTTCGCCATCGACTGCGCCAGCGGGTAAGACACACCCGAAGAATAGATCGGGCCGGGCTCATAAGAGCGGGTGGAGGACAGGCACTTGTACGCCAGCACCACCATTTGAGGTGCACGCTTCTTCAGGTAGCGTGCCGCGTCCAGTTCCCAGGGCTGCAGGATTGCGACAGAGTAGTTCTTGACCGCAAAATCGAGCTGCTGCTGGGTAATGGGCTTACCGCCGTAGCGGACCCAGGCACCAAACTTGCCGGGTCCGCCCAAGCGGGTGAGTTTATTCGCCATCGTACTCCGGGTCGAATTCGGGGGCGCGAGGGGGCAACTTGCCCAGCTCGCGGTAGATCGTGTTGTAGCGGTCCATGACCAGTCGCAGCTGGAAGAAGCTGACGATACGGTCGTAGGCGTTCACACAGTAGCGTTCGTAGATGCTGGGCTCCTCCATGAGGGTGCGCAGCGCCGCCGCAAAGCCGTGAATATCGCCGGGGATGGTCAAGATACCGCAGTTACCGATTTCGTGGCCGTCGGGGGCGACCAGCACATCGTCGATGAGCTGGGACATACCGCCCACGTCGGTGCTGACCAGCGGGATGGACGCAGCCATCGCCTCGAGCGCCACAATCGGCTGCCCCTCATTGTAGCTGGGCATGAGCAGCAGGTCGAAGCGGTCGAGCATCGCACGCACGTTCACGGTGCCGTGGAAGGTGATGTACTCACCCATGTTGAGCTCTTCGATGGTGCGCAAGCACAGCTCGTAATACTCGGGCAGGTGATCCTTGGGGCCGAGCACGTCCAGGTGGAAGTTCACCAGACCCTGATCGCGCAGCACCGCGAGGGAGCGAATCAGGTCGGTCAGGCCCTTAATAGGCACCACGCGGGCGATGAACACGAAGCGCCACACGTGGCCGCGGCCCTCAGCGAGGATGCGGGCACGCGCCGACTGGCGGGCGTAGTAGGCTTCCGCCACGGACTCGATGAGCATACCGTTAGGCAGAATGATTGCGCGGTCCTTCTCGCCCGCGTTCATCTGGTCGATGGGCGCGCCAATACCGCGTGCCTCTTCCAGTGCCTTGGGGTACAGGTAGGTTGCCATGTCGGCGCTGGGGTAGCAGAAGCGTCCCATTTCGACGAACCAGACGGACCAGGCACGCTCGTCGAGGGTGACCGGGCCCAGGCCGGGGTGCTCACGCTCCTCGTTGAGGAAGGCGTAGTCGGTGGTGACGGGCTTCGCCATGTTGCGTTCGAGCTTGGTGTTCACGGTGTCGCGAATGTACAGGTTGTGCTCGGTCAGCAGGAAGCTGGTGCCGTGGTCACGTGCGGCTGCGGCGGCGATGAGTGCCGCGTAGCCGGTGGTGTGGGCGTGGTAGACGCGGGCGTGCGGCATCCGCTCGTGCAGGATCGCGAAGAGGATGGAGACGAAGTCGCGCACCTTCCAGAAGAGCTCACCGAAGGGCACCTCGGAGAAGAAGCCCAGACCCGCAATCGCCTGCATGAACTCGCGGGTTCCGAAGAGGCCGAAGAGGTTGTAGCTGCGGGTTGCGGGGTTGATGCCCTCGTCGTAGAGCTTCCAGAGGGGGTTCACGTCGCCGGCGATGAGGGCGCTGAAGCCGTCCATGAGGCGGTTGGTGAGCGCCTGACGCTCCGCAAAGTTCATGCGCAGTGCGGAGGGGTCGCAGGCTTCCGCGAAGGCCTCGCGGTTGACTTCCAGGCTCAGGTACAGCACCTTGACCCACTTGACGTTCTCGGGCATGCCGTAGAGGTCTTCGTGGGGGGAGTTCTTATCCCAGGCGATGTGAATAATGCCGTAGGTCAGATCCGGGTTTTCGCAGACGATATCGTGCACCACCGCGGACACACCACCCTTGAGGTAGGGGTAGGTGGATTCCATGATGATGGCGACGTCAACGTCCGGGTATTCGGGGTTGCTGTAGTGGGGGCCGGGAGCCGGAAGCTGCAGCGGCGCGTAGTGGTTTCGGTACATCTGTTCAGTCATTGTCGTATGTATCTTTCGCGGACCGTGCGGTTCTTACCAGGCGAGGGCTCGACGCCAGAAGAGGGAGTACTCGGGGGCTGCCCACGCCTGACGGTAGACGCGGTAGCAGGCGAAGGCGAGCACTGCCTCGCCCGCGATGATGGGCAGGTAGCCGGTCTCGTTGGGCAGGATCATGAAGGAGATGAAGAGCAGCACCAGGTGCGCTGCGGAGAGCAGCTGCACGGTGACGTACATGGTCATGTACTCGATCTGGTAGATCAGCAGTGCCACTGCAACGAAGAGGAACGCCACGACCAGGCCGGAGAGCGCCAGCGGGTAGGACTGCGGCAGGAAGATGAACATCAGGATGCCGGTGACGATAGCGCTGGCGATGTAAATCAGCAGGGAGTTGCGGATAGCGTGGTTGGAGGTGCGCAGAGCCTTGGAGGACTCCTCCTGAACGCCCTTGTAGGGCAGGCGGTCGAAGATGGTCCACAGGTGCTGGATGCTTGCGTTGACGCGGTCTGCTTCCACCACGAAGAAGTAGTTGTAGGCGATAACGCAGGGGATCAGGCTCAGGTAGATTGCCACGACATTGATTTCACCGCCGGTGACCAGGAAGAGCATGTACTTATCGGCCCAGATGATGGAGCCGGTGAAGAAGCCACGCAGGGCGTCGAGCGCAATGTCCTTGAGCGGGATGCGCGCGAAGTGCAGCAGGTGCACCAGGTCCTTGCCGAGGCTCACCAACAGAATGAGCGAACCAACCAGCGGCGGCAGGAACCATTCCTTCGGGAAGAAGAACAGGGCAAGAGTGTAGCCAAGCCACGCGATGAACCAGATGATGCGGTTCTTCGCGAGGTTCGGGATGACCAGCAGCTGCGCGAACGCAATGTTGAGAACGCCCAGGACGAAGAACGCACCGAATGCAGTCGGGCTCCAGTGAAGGACGAGGGCGACCGGAATTGCGAAGAGCAGCACCAGCGGCATGGTCATGAAGAAGAGATAGAGCCAGTTACGGGTGAACGCGGTCAGGTCGGTAATGTCTTGGAACTGCGGCTCGGACATGCGTGCGCGTACGGCTCGTGCTTCGGCACGCTTGAGCTGGTGCTCAAGGGTTTCAGCGTGAATACGCAGGCCTTCGCGGGCGTCCGCAATCTTCTTGTGCTCCATCTGGATAGCACGGTAAAGGGGCAGGCAGGCTGCCTGGCTGAGCCAGGGAACGGTAATGGATGCTGCCAGGATCACCTGAATCAGGGGTACACCATCGAGGTTGTACCGGTTAATGGTCGGGGTGACGATGGGGAAGATGGTGGTCAGCAGTGCGACCGGAGAGACGTAAAGCAGAAAGTTAATGAGGAGGCGCCATGCGCTGTTGCTTTTTTCCTCAGTACCGTGGTTGGTAGACAATCTTGCAGACTTTCAGTCGATAATCGTAAAGATTAGGGGCAGTGTGTTTTAACAGCACCGTGTGACGTGCCAGGGGAAAGAGTCGTCGTACCGAGAAGTGCCGGGTCCCCATGGTTTGCGCTGATGCCGCCGTGAATCAATATACGGCATATATCAACTAAAACCTTTGGTTTCCTTAACCCTCTACTTGATATTTGAAGGGATTTAGGACACACCCCCATAATGTGCATCACGCCAAAACGCAAAACACCTAGTGAGAGCAGTGTTCTGCGCAATATGTGTAGGGTGCAACAACCCTGAGAAGGGTATTCCCAAGCGATACGCCCACACGCAGGGCGTCAATATGCAGGATGTCACTATGCAGAGTGTCCCCACCCAACATGCTCCTGCGCAAAAGCATCCCGGCCCCTCCGACCGGGAGGGAACCGGGATGCTCTAAGCGGCGACCCTAACGGGTCTTATTTACTTAGGATGCGCTAGCGAGGGTGCGCAGTGCTACGGACACTACAGCCAGTCGCGGGTGACCGGTTGCATCCGGAGCTGCCTCAGCAATCTCCTCGAGGATGCGGTCGATGTTACCCACGCGGGTCGGGTGCTCCTCAATCCAGGTTGCCAGCGCCTGCTGTGCACCATCCACGGTGGAGAAGTCGCCCTTCGCGCCCTCAGCCACGGACAGTGCGAGGCTTGCAGCAGTCTCGTAGAGGCTGCCGCGCATTGCCTGGCGTGCCAGGATCTCCCAGCGGTCGCTGCGGGGCAGGTCGGAGATGAGGCCGAGCAGTTCGTCCACCTTGAAGCGGTCGTAGGTTGCGAAGTAGACCGGTGCCAGCGAGGTTGCCTCGAAGTCGTGATCGGCGGCCGAACGAATCACGTCCAGCAGGGCGTAGCCCTCGAAGCCGCGAATCCAGATGACGATGAGCTCCTCGGGCAGGCCCCATGCCTCGCCTGCGTCACGCTTTGCACGGACGCGAGCACGGGAGGTGCCGGAGAGGTACTCGGGCAGGTTGTGGCGCATTTCGACGACGGATCCGAAGATCTCCAGCAGCTCGGAGATGCTGGTGCCAGCAACGACGCCGCGCTCGGTGATGAACCAGCGGACTGCACGGTCCAGAACGCGCTGGTTGTCGCGCAGAACGGTGAACCATGCATCCAGCGGGGTCTTCGGGGGCAGTTCGCGGTGCAGCTTAGCAGCGGTGCCCAGCTCGAAGAGCTCACGAGCGACGATGAAGGCGCGTGCGACGGAATCAATACCGACGTTGAACTCCTCCATCACACGGTATGCGAAAGTGATACCGCCGATGTTGACCAGCTCGTTAGCGACGCGGGTGCAGATAATTTCCTTACGCAGCGGGTGCGAGTCCAGGTGCTGGCCGAAACGCTCAACCAGTGCTGCCGGGAAGTAGCTGCGCAGAACGCCTTCCAGGTAGGGGTCGTCCGCGAAGTCGGTCTGCTCCAGTGCGTGGGTGAGGTAAATCTTCACGTACGCAGCCAGGACGGACAGCTCGGGGCGGGTCAGACGCTCGCCGGTGTTCTCCAGGCGTGCATCCAGCTCCTCGTCGGTGGGCAGGAACTCGACGGCGCGGTTCAGGCCGGCGTGCTCTTCCAGGTCGTGCATGAGGCGCTTGTACAGGTTGGTGCCCAGGAAGGAGCCGTGGAACTCACCCTGCAGCAGAACGTTCTGCTCAACGTTGGTCTCGAGGACCTTGCCGCCGACCTCGTCCTGCAGGGACTCGATGAAGGAAGCACGCTCTTCGCTGGACAGCTCGCCGTGTGCCACGAGGCGGTCCACCAGAATCTTGATGTTGACCTCGCGGTCACTGGTTTCCACACCTGCGGAGTTGTCGATTGCGTCGGTGTTGAGGATGACGCCGTTGAGCGCAGCCTCAATACGACCCAGCTGGGTGAAGCCGAGGTTACCGCCCTCGCCAACAATCTTGGCGCGCAGGTCCTTACCGTTGACGCGCAGTGCATCGTTAGCCTTGTCGCCAACCTGTGCGTTGGTCTCGGTGGATGCCTTCACGTAGGTACCGATACCGCCGTTGTAAATCAGGTCGACCGGTGCCTTGAGGATTGCGGAAATCAGCTCGGTCGGTGCCAGCTCGGTAACGGACTCATCCAGGCCCAGAACCTCGCGCACCTCGGGGGTAATCTCGATGGACTTCAGACCGCGAGAGTACACGCCACCACCGGCGGAAATCAGGTCGCGGTTGTAGTCCTGCCAGGAGGAACGGGGCAGGTTGTACAGGCGCTGACGCTCGTCGAAGGACACTGCCGCGTTCGGGTTCGGGTCCAGGAAGATGTCGCGGTGGTCGAATGCTGCGACCAGGCGGGTTGCCTTGGAGCGGAGCAGACCGTTACCGAACACGTCACCGGACATGTCGCCAATGCCGACTGCGGTGAACTCTTCGGTCTGAGCGTCGTGGCCGAGCTCAGCGAAGTGACGCTTGACGGACTCCCATGCACCACGTGCGGTGATGCCCATAGCCTTGTGGTCGTAACCGACGGAGCCGCCGGATGCGAAGGCGTCGCCCAGCCAGAAGCCGCGCTCCAGACTGATTGCGTTTGCGGTGTCGGAGAATGCTGCGGTGCCCTTATCCGCTGCAACCACCAGGTAGTAGTCGTCAGCGTCGCGTGCTACAACACCTTCGGGGCGGACAACGGTCTCGGAGCCGTCGGTGCCCACTGCGAGGTTGTCGGTGACATCCAGCAGGGAGCCGATGAAGACCTTGTAGGACTCGCGGCCCTCGGTGATCCATGCGTCACGATCCACTGCGGGGTCGGGCAGCTGCTTGGGGTAGAAGCCACCCTTCGCGCCGGTGGGGATAATGACGGCGTTCTTCACCATCTGGGCCTTGACCAGGCCGAGCACCTCGGTGCGGAAGTCGTCACGGCGATCCGACCAGCGCAGGCCACCACGTGCAACGCTACCGAAGCGCAGGTGAACACCCTCAACGCGCGGGGAGTAGACGAAAATCTCGAACTTGGGGCGGGGCAGGGGTGCGAAGTCAATCTCCTGCGGTGCCACCTTGAACGCGAGTGCGGGGCGGTCAGCAAGGTATGCGTTGGTGCGCAGGATAGCGCGGATGACCTTGCCGAGGGAACGCAGGTAGCGGTCAGCGTCCAGGGTGGGGATCTGGTTCAGTTCCTCAACCAGGGCTGCTTCGATTTCGTCACGGCGTGCGTTGCGCTGCTCATCGTTGAGACCGTTGTTCGGGTCGAAGCTGACCTCGAAGAACTCGACCAGGTGCTTGGTGATGGCCGGGTTTGCGAGCAGGGTGTTCGACATGAAGGACGGGGTGTAGCCCAGGCCCAGCTGAATCAGGTAGTGGTTCAGGGCACGGAACAGACGTACTTCCTGCCAGGTCAGGCCCTCAGCCAGGATCAGGCGGTCCAGGGTATCGGACTCGCGCTCACCGAGCAGGTAGGCGTTCAGGGCGTCCTCGTAAAGGGAAGCCACAGCGTTTGCATCCACGCCCTCGGGGAACTGAACCCCAAAGTCGTAGAGGTAGCCGTAGTCTTCGCCGTCCTCAGGCTTGAACTCGTAGGGCTTCTGATCAACAACGACCAGACCCATATTCTGCATAACCGGCAGAAGCTCGGTGAGGGTGTGAGGTGCGGACAGGTAGGTCTTCAGTCGGGTGGTGTTGGCTTCGCCGGCTTCAACCTTGATTGCGGCGGGCTTCTGGCCCGAGAGAGATTCAAGAATCACGATATCCTCGATTGCTTGTTCTACTGTGTAATCGGCTCGGTAGGCTGCACTAGTCGCATCTGCCCAGGCTGATGCGAGTCGGCGGCCTGCCGCTCCGGGTTTCCATGCCTCAATAGCAGCTGCGGTTGCTTCCACCCAGGAGCGGGCGGCTTCTTGCAGTCGCTTTTCGAGAGCTTGATGATCCGTCTTCGGCACATCATTGGGGTTGGTGAGCCGAATGCGGAAAAATAGACGCGCCAGCGATGAGGAGGACAGGTACACCTCATGGTCGATGGCACTAAAATCAAATTCTTGTTGGAACACCCGCTGAATACGGGAGCACACGTTCGTGTTGTAACGATCCCGAGGCAGGTACACCACGGCGGAAATAAACCGGTTGAACTGGTCGGCGCGCAGGAACAGGCGGGTCTTGCGGCGCTCCTCCAGGCCCATGATGCCGCCGAACGTATCGGTCAGGTCATTAGCGGAAGCGTGCAACAGCTCCAGGCGCGGGTAATCTTCCAAGGCACCCAGAAGCGCCTTGTCAGAGTAAGAACCGGGGTGGTAGCCGAGGCGGCGGCGCACCATCGCGATACGCTCACGCACCAGCGGAGTCTCAATAGCGGGCAGTGCGTACGACTGACGGGTGAACAGACCCAGAATGACGTACTCACCAATCACGCGGCCGTTCAGGTCGAAGCGGCGCACACCAATGTAGTCCAGGTAGTCGTTCCGTGCTACGGTGGAGCGGGAATTCGCCTTCGTGATGTACAGGGGGCGCGGGAACAGGGCACGCTCCAGGGTCTCGCCCGAAAGGGGGATGCGGCTCTTACCCTCCGTGGTGCGCAGAATACCGAGCGCCGAACCGGGGCGGTCCACCAGAGAAATAGCGCCGGAGGTGCCGTCCAGCACGCGCTCCTTAACGCCCATAAACACGAAGTTGCCGCGGGTCAGCCAGCGCAGGAAGTCCTGTGCCACCTCCACACGGGAGGCAGGCTCCACACCGCGCGGGTTAGCGGCGTAGGATTCCTCGCCGTGACCCAGGGTTGCGCCGCGCAGGTCGTACATGGACTGCGCCAGGTCGAAAACGCGGGCGACCATGGCATCCAGGTCGGTGTGGCAGGCGCGAACATCAGCGAGGACGCGCTCAACTTCCTTCTCGCAGCGGCGCTGCTCTTCCTCAGTGAGGTAGCGGGTCAGGCGAACCGCAATCCAGGCTTCAATAGCGACAGTGGTACCCGCCGGGGCGTTCTCGCTGAGCTTGAGGGAGGGCACGCCAAGAGTGGCGGTATCGCCACTGGCGAGGTTGCCGCGCATGCCGGTGCCGCGCAGGCTCAGGAGGGTACCGTCCGGGCCGCGTTCAGCGAGGAAGGTGGGGTGAAGAATGGTGACGAAACCACCAAAGTGCGCGGCAAGGCATGCGGTCAGGGAGCTGACGATGTGCGGCATGTCGTCGGTCGCGACGTACAGGGTGGTGTTGTACTCGTCGTTGCGTGCGGCAACGACAGGGGTCTTGGGCAGGCGGATTTGAGCCAGCGCACGGTGGGTGCGAGCCAAATCCTCTAACTCTGCCGGGGTGAACTCTTCACGCTCATCTTCGGGGCTGTTCAGGAAATACTGCTCGACCCATGCATCGGCGCCAGCGAAGTGTGCCATAGCCTTGTCAGTCATTGACAATCTATCCTCCGAATATCGGTATCACTTCACTGTGACGGTGTCTGTGTGGTCTCATGTGCGCGCCGTGGCGCGCGAGCACTTATACCAAGCTTATACCTTCGAGGTGTTTCTGTCAGACATATCGCTCTTGTGAGCGTAGAAATTATTTTTATCTTCTTCCCAAATCCAGCACGCATTTGGTACGGGTTCAAGAAAGTAGGTGCATCTTGAGGGATGGACACGTACAGTGAAACTATGAGTTTGCGTACTGAATCTTTCCTGGTGGGCCTCATTGGTGACGGCATCACCTCCTCCCTGACCCCTCCCATGCACGAGGCGGAGGCGGACGCGCACGGGGTGCGCTACCTGTACCGCCCCGTCGACCTGGACGCCCTGAACCTGGATGGCGCCTCCGCCCCGGCGCTTCTGGATGCGGCGGCACTGCTCGGCTTTAACGCTTTCAATATCACGCACCCGTGCAAGCAGTCGGTCATGGAGCACCTGCACGAGCTTTCGGATGCGGCACGCGCCCTGGGCGCGGTCAATTGCGTAGTGATTGGCGAGGACGGCAGCTTCTACGGCGATAACACGGACTACTCCGGGTTCATTGCGGGATTGAAGCGCGGCCTGCCACAGGTGGCGGAGAATCCGGCGCGCCTGGAGCACGTGGTGCAGCTGGGTGCTGGCGGTGCCGGTAGCGCCACGGCATACGCCCTGTGCCGCCTGGGGGTGCGCCACCTGAGTCTCTTTGAGCGTGACGCGGCGAAGGCGCAGGGGCTTGCGGAGCAGCTGGGTGGGCTCTTCCCGCAGACCCGGGTCGAGGTGCTGAGCGACGATGAGCGCTTGATTGAAGCTCTACTGGAAGCTCGGGGTTTGGTGAACGCAACCCCGGTGGGCATGCACGTGCATCCGGGTATGCCGTTGAGCGAGTCGGCACTGAGCGCCGGGGTGTTGCGTGAAGGCCTGTGGGTTGCGGACGTCATCTATCTGCCGCAACAGACGCAGCTGGTGCGCGCGGCGCGTGCCGCCGGATGCGAGGTGCTAACGGGCGGCTACATGGCGGTGGGTCAGGCGGTGGATGCATTCCGCCTCTTCACTGGGCTGGAACCGAACGCTGAGCGTATGGCGGCGCATTTTGAGACGCTGATTGCGGCTCAGCAGGGGGCTTAGAAGGTTAAACACGCAGGTGGGGATGGATAGCTAACTATCCAGCCCCACCTGTATTTATTCTATATACGGAATATATTGTGCGGGCTATACGTCCAGTTCCGCAAGGGACTTCTTGTACCCTTCACGAGCCGTCAGCGCACCCAACGCCACGAGCACGCACATGGCGACCGTGAACACGGCGGGCAGCACCGCGTTATGCAGGTCGGCACCGGCGAGGCTCGTCGCCACGGCGGGGGCGACGCCTCCAGAAATTGCGAAGCCAATCTGGGTACCCAGCGCCAGGCCGGTCACGCGCACGCGAGTCGGGAACATCTCCGCATAGAAGGCGGGCCACACGCCGTTCGCCATGGAGTACAGCGCACCGTGCATGAGCACGCCGTAGGCGAAGATACCCACCCAGTTACCCTCGGTAATCGCGCCGAGGTACGGGAACATCACCAGGGACGAAGCAACCGCACCGGTAATGAACACGGGCTTACGACCGATCCGGTCGGCAAGCATGGCGGCGAGCGGAATCGCAATCAGGCCGAGAGTGTTGGAGGCGACCGGCACCAGCAGCATAGTGCTGCGATCAAGACCGTAACCCTTGGTGGCGAAGGAAAGCGCGAAGGTCGTGAAGACCATGTTCACGGTGTTGACCATGGCGCATACGGCGATGGTGAGCACGGCGCGCTTGTGGTGCTTGAAGACCAGCATGAGCGGGGATTCGGTGAGCTTTTCGCGCTGCAGGTATGCGGGCGGCTCGGAGAGGGTGCGGCGAATCAGCCAGGCGGTCACCACCACGAAGGCGGAGAGCCAGAAGGGTACGCGCCAGCCCCAGCTGAGCAGGTGCTCGTCCGGCAGAGCGGCGAAGGGAATGAACACGGCGGTTGCCAGCAGCGAGCCGAACTGGGTGCCCTGCAGGGTCCAGCTGGTCGTGAAAGCGCGCTGATGCTCGTTGGCGTGCTCCAGGGAGATGGAGATGGAGCTTGCCTGCTCACCGGCGGCGGAGAGGCCCTGAATCATGCGGCAGATGACCAGCAGGGTGGGGGCGAGGATACCCGCCTCGCTGTAGGTCGGCAGGCAACCGATTGCGAAGGTGGCAAAGCCCATCAGGAAGAGCGTGAGCATCAGGACGAATCGGCGGCCGTAGCGGTCACCGAGGGGTCCAACGATCATGGCGCCGAAGGGGCGCACAACGTAGGCGACGCCCACAACCACCATGGACTTGAGGATGCCGATGGCGGCGGTGTCTTCGGGGAAGAAGATGCGGTTGAGCACGATTGCGGCGGCGGTGCCGTAGACGGCGAAGTCGTAGTATTCGAGGGCGGAGCCTATCCAGCTGGCGAGGGCGGCTCGTCGTGGTGATCGGGCGGGCGCGTCGGTGCGTCGGCTCATGGGTGGCTCCTTCGGTGGTGTACCCGTTGGGAGGGGCGGGGCCGCGGTGTGGGCGGCCCGTGCGGTTTGTCAATGTGCCCTTCCAGTGTAGGGAGCGCACCGCCTGTTTTCCATAGGGTTACCTAAGTTCCCAGGGTTTGAAGTAGTAATAGCGGGTGGACACCTCCAGCCCCAGTCAGTTCATGAGCAATAAAAAATGAGGGGTTGGGCATAACTATTCGTTTGCTCAACCCCTCATCATTTATTTATTAAATATTCTCCAGCTCAGCGTTGCCGCTATTCGACACAGAACGCGCCTGCCACACCATCGCACCCAAATGTACTAGCAGGCCAAGCGTCGGCCCCGCATACAGGGCAAGAAGAGTGCGAGTCAGAAGAGGCAACGGCGACACCGCCACCACACAAGCAACCGCAGCCGCCAGCACCCAACCGGCCACATACGAACGGTGCATATTCAATGCAATCACCAGCGACCCTGACAGCACCAGAAGCGCCAGGAAAGCAGAAGCAAACACCAGAAGTGCAAGCACCGGAGAAGTCACCACCTGAGCGTATGCTTCAACCTCTGAAGGCTTCGGCGGATAAAGCAGACCAAACAGCCACGGCCCCAGCACGTAAGCCGCCGCAGCGCCCACAAGACCCACACCCAACAGTGCACCAGCAGGCTTCGCAAAAGCACGCAACGGATGATTCTGTTGCTTCAAGAAAGCAGACACCGCCACGCCCTGAAAAGCCTGCAAAGGAATCATAATCGGCGAGCGCGTAATCGAAATCGCCAGAATCAGAACCGCCAAAATAACCTGTTGTAGCGGGTCGTTTGAATCGATGCTAACGTTCAGCAGAAGCGGCAAGCCCATCATAAGAACCGCATTAGCAGTCGACGACCCCATCGACAGCGTGTAGTTATACAGCAGACGGCCCGAGGAAACATCCGCACGAGAGCTAAAAACTCGCCGAGCTTCTGGAAGCAGAAGCACCATCAGCAGCCACAGAAGTACCGGAGAAACCGCTGCGGCTTCAAGACCGATGAGATGTGCAGAGACCAGACCGACCGCACAGATAGCTACGATACGCCAAATAGCGTCGAACCCCGACACACTCGCGAAGAGGTACCAGCTTTCCTGGCCAGCAGACGCACCATAGAGAGTCATGTGCATGGCGTAGAGGGCCACACCGGCACTCAGGAGCAGCACACCGCTAAACCCACTCAAAGGAATCTGGGCAGGAGCCCACAGAGGGCTCGTCGCTAAGGTCAACCCGCCCACAACAAGACCCACTAGAGCACCCACGGGTGCAATACGTGCACCAGTTTTACCGTCGCGGCGTGCAGTACCCACAGCGCGGGTAGCTTCCTGCTGGATACCTACCACCACACCGTAGAGGGCAAAAAGAAGCGACCAGAAGAGAAGGAACTCCGTCAGGCTTTCGCCCTCCAGAAACCGTTTCACCACAACGGTAATTCCTAGAGAAGATAGTGCAGCTAAACCGGACGATCCCAAAATTGCCATCGAATGACCACGAGTCATTTTCTTCGGCTGGGACTCTGCCGATGATTCCACGCTATCTCCGTTCTCTACTGGTCGCACCTATAGAATTGAAGTCTTTACTTTACGACGTGCTCGGCAAGGTTCTTAACACCCTGCCACTTCTTCGCCAGAGCCGCCTTCGGTAGCAGAGTCAGCGCGTGAGCACGCGAAGAGAAGCGAATACGAGCCACGCGGGCAGCCTTCGTCCAACCCAGGGCAGTCATCTCTTCAACCATGGTGTTGTAGTAGCGGCGCTCCTCCTCAAAGCGGGTACCCTCAAGGGCCCGCCAAGACGAGTCAGAACCACCGTGACGGCGGTACATGAACGCAATCTGCGGGTCGTAGTACAGGGAGCCGCCGCGCATCGTAATGTCGAGAATCAGCGCCATGTCCTGGATAACGTTCAGGCCCTCACGGAAGCCGGTGCCCACGATAGCGTCCTTACGCCAACCCAGGGACGGGAAGTAGAACCACGCGCCGCGTAGCAGGGAGGTAGCCAGCTCCTCACCCTGCAGAACAGCCTCACCCTTGGGACGGTAGAACGCCTTAGTCTGCTCCACCAGAGTGTTCGACAGGCCGTTGTTGTCATCAATCACGACCACGCCGGGCTGGAAAATGGACGCCTCGGGGTGCTTAGCCGCTGCATCCACGAGCCACTGCACGTAGTTGGGGAGCATGACGTCGTCAGCACCCATGACGGTGACCAGTTCGTTCTCCACGAAGGTCAGGCACTTGCGGTAGTTCGCGTTCGCACCCAGGTTGGTTTCATTACGCATGTAGGTGATGCGCTCGTCCTTCAGCGACTCGAACCAGCCAGGAATCGAGTCGTCCGGGTAGCCATCATCGACAACAATCAGGCGCCAGTCCGGGTTGGTCTGACCGACCACAGACAGTACAGCCTGCTTCATCATGGCGACGTCGCCGTAGTAGGGGAACAGAATATCAACGGTCATAAGGTATTACTCCAGGTCAAAGGGGTAAAAAATACTAAAAGAAAATTATGGTTCCTACTGCTCGCCCCGTGCAGAGGATTTACGGCCTAAGCCAGATGCACCCTCCGGCTGCTCCTGAAGCGCCTTCAAAATGGCGACTTCCTCAGCCAGGATACGGGTCTTCTCCGACAGGCGCGACAGCTCCAGGGTCAGGTGAATACTGACGCCCATGAGCAAAAGAATCGACAGCAGGAACAACAGGTTCACCGGCAGGGCAACACCCACAAAGTCCGCCACACCGTTTAGCAGACTCGGGAAAGCGCCCAGCACGATAATGACCGCGCCGATAATCAGCCACAGGGCGGCGTACCGCTCCTTCATGCGCTGGTGACGCACCTGCACAATCACAAAGGCACACACCAGTACGGACAGAATGAGGAAAAAAACACTCGCGCTCATGATTACTTCTCCTCGGGGCGGCGGCTCACCGAAATGCCGTAGGCAAACAGTGAACGAACCAGATAGACAGCAGACTTCAGCGGACCGGAGGAGGGGGTACCTCCCTGACGTTCACGCATATTCACCGGCACCTGACGCACCTTCAAGCCATTGTTAATAGCCATGGCGGTGATGTCGATTGTGTCGCCCAAATATTCGGCGGGCAGGTTGCGGCAGTAGAAGTCGATGCCGCGGCGGTTAGCAATCTTAAAGCCGCTGGTCACGTCCGTGAACGGGGTGCCCGCCGAGCGGGTGAACAGGAACGATAGCAGGCCCATCGCCCACTTGCGTGGACCTGACACCTCATAGTCGGCAGCCCCCTCCGCAAAGCGGGAACCAATTACAATATCGTAGTCCTTGATTGCCTCAATCAGCGTGGGGATACTTTCGGGGTGGTGCTGACCATCCGAATCCACCTGCATGGCGTAGTCGTAACCCATGCGCTGCGCGTACTTGTAGCCGGTGCGCATGGCGGCACCCACGCCCATGTTGTAGGGCAGGTCAATCACAAAAGCACCCGCCTCACGAGCCACAGCGGAGGTGTTGTCGGTGGAGCCGTCATTGACCACCACCAGGTCCACGAAGGGCACCGTCTCCTGCAGCTCAGTAATAGTGCCGGGCAGTGCTTCTTCCTCGTTCCAGGCGGGCATAATCACCAGCGTACGAGGATACGTGTGGGGGGTAAGAGGCGATGTGGGAGAACCCATAGGGCAGCTACCCCTCCTAACGAATGTGTCTTACCGTGCGTGTGAAAGCCGGCATGCCCTAGTAGACATACCGACTTTCATCATATCAGTGGTTCCGCAGTATCTCAGATTTAGCGCCAGAATGCAGACCACTGCACGAATTTCTGCAGATGCGTGCACCCCCGTAGGAGCGCTGAGGCACCGTTTAGTTATCGCATTAGTTATCGCACGCGCTAATACGGTACAGAGTCATCGGACCCGAGGAGTACACCGGAGTCAGAACATCCGTATCGATAGCAGCCACGAGGTCGTCGTAGTTTTTCTGGGCGTCCGGGCCGAAGTTCAGCTGGTTCTCCAGGTGAACGTACCAGTGGGCCTTGTACTCGTTCACTTCGCGGCACACCTCCGGGTTTGTACGAGCGTCCTTGAGGTTGTGCATAATCGCCGAGTACTTGGGTGAGGTCTCAAACTCGAAGTGGTATCCCGTCAGGTGACGATCCGCCAGCGCGTAAATATAGGCGCTACCGTCCCAGGGGTTATTCACGATCACATCGTCCTTCGGTACGATCTTCGGGATTTCATTAATGACGTTCATCTCGTCCTGATTCAACACCACAGAGGTCGGGGTCAGGCGGTATTCACGAGAGACCGCCTGGGTCGTCTCCTGCACCGAAGGAACACGCGAAGAAAGACCAGCAACTACCAGTACCAGGATCATCGCGACACCCATGCCGATGGTCGCAACCTTCAAGCGTGCCGGGCGTGGTGCTCGGCGCGCAACCCAGGTAAGCAGACCTTCTACGAAGCCACCCAAGCCGATACCAGCTAGGATCACTGAGGGGAATACCACCAGAGCCGCCAGGCGGAAGTGGTCGGTGTACCAGGGGCCCACCATCAGCAGGCGGAACTCACCGCGCGGCACCGAGGCGGATACAATCCACAGGTAACCAATCAGCCCCCAGCTGGCAATCAGCCACAGGTTACGGCGCTTGTACAGCAGGTACCCCACACCCCACAGAACCAGGAAACCCGCCAAGTAGGAGGGATTAAACTTATCACCCAGCTGATTACCATTCTCCAGGCCCAGGAAGAGGAACTGATAGAGGGCCTCACCCTCGGTCAGAATCGGCGACCAAGTATTACTTGCAAACTCAGCGGGACGTAATACACGCCAGGCCCCTACACAACCAGCCAGGAAAGCCAGTAGCAGGATGGAACCCACCCATTTCTGTCGAGCAATCAACTCATGCGAACGCAGGACCTGCGCCACACCAGCCAGTAGCAGGGGTACAGCAAAGGCTGCGGCAGAAACCACCGCATTCGGATGCACCAGCGCCAGACCCGCAAGACCCACCAGGGAGGCTAAACCCAGCGATAGGGATGCCGAATACTCGCGGCGTACCATCACCTGTACCAGGTACACCATGAGTGCCACAAATGAAGGTAGCAGGGCATAGCCCAGCAGGTTCGGGAAAAGCACACCCCAGCGCAGTAGCAGGCCCGGGAAAGCCGCAAAACCGCAAATCATCGCCGGAATAGCTAGGGCCTGCAGGCGGCGCAGCTTCGGGATGCTCAGGCTCAGCGCCACCAGCGAGCAGGGCCACAAAATGCCGGAAGCCAGTAGCACGGTCACAATGGTGGCGGTCGCAATACTCGTACCCGTGGTGCTATAAATCAGGGACACAAAATCGTGCCAACCCGCCGGGTAAAACGTCGGCTCCTGGTTCGCAGCAGCGACTGCTCCAAGGGTCAGGCTGGAGGCATCGCCGTGCTCCTGAATCCAGCGAATCGCATTCATATGGAAGGAATTATCCAGGCTCTGCGAGAACGCCTCCGGACCATACACCATGTCCTCGGTCATATGCGTCACCAGGAACCCGCCCAGCACCGCACCCATCACGGGCCAGGTCACCGGAACATCGTTACCCGGCCAAGCCGCAGAGGTCAGGGCAGGCCAGCGGCGGCCCACCAGCCACATGAGACCAGCAGCCACAGCCACCATCACGGCAGCGACCGGCACAAAAGAAATCAGGCTCCACGGAATGCCGGTCTTACCCAGCACAATCGCAGAGACAGCCACCAGGGCAAAAGTCAGCAGCGGCGCATAAAAAACACGCAGACGCACAGGAACACGCAACGCCCAGCCCATCGCATAGCCGGGACCAAAAGCCAACACGACCGCAAAAAGTAGCAGCGGAATAGTTGCCAACCAGCTCATTAACCCTCTTCTCCCCACAGTTCACGCACCGAAAAACCCCTCAAATACGGGGCGCGGTGCGCTTTCGCGTACCAAGCAAGGATACCCTAGAGCCCTCTTCACCCCCGCAAAACCCCCAGAAGAGAGAGGGATAGCACCTCAATCATGTGTTGCAGGGCGCTGGTTGGGCTGTCTGTGTGAAGCTCCCATATGACGAAGAATATGACGTAATATTTCACGCCCTACGTCATGAAAGGTGCACCTAAGAAACATAGGGCAATAAATAAGGTGTTCAGCACCCATTAGCTTTACTCTGAAACATATCTCCCCTTAACAAAGGGTCGCCCAACGCATACACATCTGGACGACCCCTCAAACGCAGCCGCAGAAGAAAGGGTCGATCATGACCGAAACCATTGCAGCACAGGCACCCATCGCCGACACCTCCGAGCAGTTCAAGCTCGCCTTCGGCCACCAGCCCGCCGGCGTTGCCATCATCACCGCCACCGACGAAAACGGCGAACCCGCAGGCTTCACCGCCTCCTCGCTGACCTCCGTCGCCGCAGAACCGCCCATCATCGCCTTCTCCCTCAAGGCAAACAGCGGCTCCGCAGCAAAGATCGCGGCTGCTTCCTCCTTCCTCGTGCACATGCTCGACGCTGAGAATGTCACCCTCGCGAAGAACTTCGCAACCCACGACTACCCCCGCTTTGAGGACCCCAGCACCTGGGAATTCGTCCACACCGGTGAGCCCCTCGTCCACGGCGTGCGCCGCGTACTGCGCGCAACCCCGCTCAGCCGCGTTGAGGCAGGCCCCGCACTCGTCTTCACCGCGCAGGTTGAAGAGTTCATCCGCAACGACTGCGAAGGCACCCCGCTGGTCTACCACTCGCGCAACTTCCACGCGCTGGGCGACCACTCCAACGTGAACAACTACAGCATCTAACCCCGCGCAGGGGTCACGGGGCGGTATTCGACGACCATGAGGCGACGAATGCCGCCCCGCGGCGTACCCTGAACATAACAGCGCACGCGGCACATGACAGCGCACAGCATTACATTGCAGAAGGAATAGTTATGACGGCTCAGACCACCCAGCCCGCTTCCCTCCCCTGGCTCGAAAAGCTCATCGCGATTCCCACCATCTCCGGCAGCTCCAACCTGGAACTCATTGAGCTCATCGAAGCCGAGTTCGCCCGCTACGGTTACAGCGGCGTGCGCACCTACAACGAGGACGGCACCCGCGCCAACCTGCTGGTCACCGTCCCCGCAGCGGACGGCACCACCCGCGGCGGTGTTATTCTCTCCGGCCACACGGACGTCGTGCCCGTCGCCGGTCAGGACTGGGACGCCGACCCGTTCACCCTGCGCGTGGAGGGTACCCGCGCCTACGGCCGCGGTGTCTGCGATATGAAGGGCTTCCTCGCAGTCGCCCTCTGGCTGCTGCCGCGCGTTGCCGAGGCGAAGCTGCGCACTCCCCTGCACTTCGCGTTCTCCTACGACGAGGAAATCGGCTGCGTCGGTGCACCCTCCCTCATCGAGGAGTTCGTGGCGCGCGACCTCGCCCCCGACTACGCGATTGTGGGTGAGCCCTCCAGCATGCGCATCATCGACGCGCACAAGGGCGCGCACCGCGGCCGCGTCACCTTCACCGGCGTGCCCAAGCACGGTTCCCTCGCCACCCACGGCGTGAACGCGGTTGCTGCCGCTGGCGAGTTCATCACCTTCTTCACCGATATGGCGGACCAGTGGGAAGAAGAAGGTCCCTACGACGAGTCGTTCATCATCCCCCACTCCACCGGTAGCGTGAACCTGGCAAACGGCGGCCTGCAGTACAACATCGTCGCCGAGCAGGCGGTCGTGGAGTACGATGTGCGCACCCTGCCGCAGGTGACTACCGAGTCCTTCGTGGAGCGCATTGACCGCGAGATTTCCGAGGTGATTCTGCCCGATCTGCAGGCACGCGCCGCACGCGCGGAGAAGCTGACCGGCGCGGAGCCCGGTAGCCTCACCTCCCGCGTGGGTGTGAAGCACGAACTGCTCGCAGCCGTGCCGGGCCTGGGTACCGAGGACGACGCACCCATCGTGCACCTCGCCCACGAGTGGCTGGGCACCAATGACGCACCGCAGAAGGTCACTTACGGCACCGAAGCGGGCCAGTTCCAGCGCGCCGGCGTGCAGAGCATCATTTGCGGCCCCGGCGATATTGCCCAGGCGCACTCCCCGAACGAGTGGATTGAGCTGGAGCAGCTGAGCGAATGCGAGCGCTTCTTCGAGGCGATTCTCGACTGGGCGAGCGCCAAGTAGTAGCCGTGTAGCGGCGTAACAGCCAGTCCACCGCGGTTCGCAAGAGCCGCAGTTAGAGCCGCATAAAAATTACAGAAACTGCCCGGGTACCCCGTGAGGTGCCCGGGCATTTTTATGCTGATGGCAAGTGGTGTGGGCGGGTGCTGATGGCGGGGGTGAGTGTTGGTTTGATCGCGGGTTTATTCGTGAGTTTCTCCATGGGTTCAACCGCGAGTTTATGGAATGAGTCCAAGGTGTGGACTATGACCGATTTTCCCCTCATTCGCCACATTTATTTTTAAACGAAAAACCCGAAAAACCGCTTATGTCTAAGGGTGAAATAACACAAAAGTATTGCCCTTCTAGGGCATTCAGGGTTCCATAGATGCCAAAGGTTTAAACACGCCACTCGGGCGGCATAACCCCACACAAAACCACACCTCCCTCACGCTCGGCACTGCGCACCCGACCGAATCCCGGTTTACCACCCGCAGTTCACTACCTGAAGGACACCCCGTGTACACCATCAGCCCCTACCTCGCCGAATTCCTCGGCACGCTCATCATGTGCACCATCGGCTGCGGCGTCATCGCCAACGTCGAACTTCGCCGATCCAAAGGCCACGGCGACAACTTCTTCACCATCGCCTTCGGCTGGGGTTTCGCCGTCACCTTCGGCGTCTATGCCTCCCACGCCTACTCCGGCGGCCACCTCAACCCCGCCGTGTCCATCGGCCTGGCAGCCTTCGGTGAATTCTCCTGGGACAAGGTCCCCGGCTACATCATCGCCCAGGTCCTCGGCGCAATGGTCGGCGCCGGACTGGTCTACCTCAACTACCTGCCGCACTGGAAAGCAACCGCCGACAAGAAGATTAAGCTCGGCGTTTTCGGCACCGTCCCCGCTATTCACAACTACTTCACCAACGCCCTCTCCGAAATGATTGGCACGTTCATGCTGGTCTTCTCGGCACTGTACACCGGCGTGAACTTCAAGCCGTCCATCAGCGGCGGTGTGGAACTCTCTCTCAACCTCAACGACGTGCTCAAGCCCCTCGCCTTCGGCTTCATGGTCACCGTGCTCGTCATCGGTCTGGGCGGTCAGACCGGCTACGCACTGAACCCCGCCCGTGACTTCGGTCCGCGCCTCATGCACGCCCTGTTGCCCATCCACGATAAGGGCACCTCACGCTGGTTCTACGCATGGGTTCCGATCTGCGGCCCGATTGCCGGCGGTTTCATGGGTGGCGCATTCTTCAAGCTCTACTACGAGGGTCAGGTCAGCCCGTGGCTGTTCGTCTCCAGCGCTCTGGCGATTGCGGTCCTGCTCTTCGCGTGGTGGGCCAACAGCCACCTGTACCGCGCACCCAGCGCCGAGGTCATCCCCGAGTTTGAGGACACCCACGCTACCGCGGCGGCACGCGCGGCAACCTACACTCCGACCGGTTCCATGCCGATTCTGCTCCCCGAAGAGGTGAAGGGCAACCGTAGCACCCGCGTCGTGAACCGGCTGACCGAGGACGAGTAGTCTTCCCGCCCGAGAACTTCCCTGTCTAGGGTTTCATCGAGCCGGGTTTATCTGAATAGATTTATCCGGCGAGGTTTCATCTAAAAACAGCGAACCCCTCATTTTCATAACCTGCACAACATGAGTCAGGTTATGAAAATGAGGGGTTCACTGCGTCTACCTCACGGCAGGGACATGGGGACTTTCAGAAGCTCCTATGCAGCGGCGGTAGCCATTGCCAGCGCCCGGTCATGCTTAGCCGCGCGGCGCTTCTGAATCGCGCGTACCACCCAGATGCAGACCGCACCCAGGACCGCGCCAGCAGTATTATTCACAATGTCATCCACATCAAAGGTGCGGTAGGTGAAGCCCGCCAGACCCCAGTTGCCGGTCAGCTGGCTCAACTCAATGAAGCTCGACAGCGCGAAGCCACTCAGCGCCGTGGCGCGCAGACCCCAGCGCAGGCAGCCCGCAGTAAAGAAGCCCAAGGGGATGAACATGGCGACATTGAAGAAAAGCTGCGCATACACGGTCGTTGCGAAGCGGCGCAGACCCATACCGGCAGTCAAATCCCATGCCTGCTGCCAGCTCCAGCCCACGTAGAAACGCGGGTAGTACAGCTCGGGGTTCGTGACGCTATTGGAAGAGCCAATCGGGGTCAGCGTCAGAGAAAGAATAGAAGCAAGGAACAGTGCAAAGGACGCGGTTAACAAGTACTGGTGGATGCTGTGCGCTCGACCGGTCTTCTTGGCGCGCAGGCGCATACCAATAAATCCGATGATGGAGAGCGCGACAGTAAGCGCCGCAATCTCGATGGCGAAGGTGCCAATCATGTGTTTACTGAGCAGTTCCTGCATGCCGTGTGTTCCTTAGGTCGTGAGAGTGAGTTATATGAACCCCACCTGTATATATGCCTGTTCTAACATATATTCTTGGTGGTATATAGCGGATTACCGTTCATACCCGCCGCATATCGTTCACCACCAGTGTAAAAGACCGCTCTATGGCTCACCCTAGGCGAAACTGTGAAAAAGCTGTACACGTACCCAAACATGGCATGAGAACCACCACAGCCGGCGCCGTCAGTACAGAACATCCGGCGGGAACACCGGCGCAATATACCGACCAAACAGCAACACAAACAAGAGCGCACCCGCCAGAGCTGCCACCATCGCGCCCACAACCTGCACCAGCCACAGCATCAGGAACTTCACCATCTTGCCCTCAGAGCGGGCGGTCAGCGCCTCCACCATGGCGGTCGAAAACGTCGTAAACCCACCCAGCAGACCGGTCGTAATCACCGTGCACCAGAACGCCACCTGATCCGTGGCGTTATAGTGAACGCCCAGCGCGCGAGGATTAGACACCGGCATAATCAGCAGGCCGTACAGGAACGAGCCCACCAGGTTAATCACGAACACCGGGCTAATAATCGACGACTCCGTACGCAGGCGAGGCGACATCGCCTTATCCAAGAAGAAGCGATTCATCGCACCCAAACCGCCGCACAGGAAAACCATCAGAGCAAAAAACATTAGCGGCCCTCCTCAACATCACGAGCGGGCACCAGGCGGGACGCCACAAAACGACCCGTCAGCATGCCAGCCGCGGCGGCAACCAAACCACCCACCAACAGCACTGCCACAGCCAGCATCATGTACGTGTAGTTGATGGTGTACGGCAGAAAAATCGTCTGTGCCAAAACCGCCGCAATCGACGAATACGTCGTATAGCCGCCCATCATGCCAGCACCAAAAAGCAGACGGAACGAATGAATCCGCTCCTCACCGTCACGGCGCGCGTAGGCGTTCCACACCATCGTCAGCAGGCCCAGCGTGAACGAACCCAGCAGGTTCGCCACCAGCACGCCGCCGGGAGTGTACACGCGGCACAGCGCCCCCGTACCGCCTCCCAAAAAGACAAGAAAAGGGGCAGGCACACGGCTCAGAACGCCTCCTATCCACTGTCGGATACTCGCGCGGTTCCTCATCGCCGTGCACCTGCCCTTTCATCTCGTATTAGTCTTCAGAGTGCGCCGTGGCGCACAAACGCACACTAATACTTTACTCTGACCCGAGCTTGCCACCCGAGTCGGCGGCAGCAGACTCACGCTCGTGCTGAATATTCTCGCTCATCTTCTCGCTCAGAGCGGCGCCCTCAACATCCATATTCGGAGTGAGGCGATCCAGCCACTTAGGCATCCACCACGCCTTATCGCCCAGCAGAGCCATAATCGCCGGGGTCAGCGTCATGCGCACAATGAACGCATCCACGAGCACACCGAACGCCAAACCAAAGCCCATCGGGCGGATCATCGTCGAATCAGCAAAGATGAAGCCGCCAAACACCGAAATCATGATGATCGCGGCAGCCACCACCACACGCACCGCATGGTTGTAGCCGCTCACAATGGCGGTCGCCGCATCCTTGCCGTGCACGTACGCTTCACGCATGCCGGTCACCAAGAACATCTGGTAATCCATCGCAAGACCGAAAAGAATACCGATGAGCAGGGTCGGCAAGAAGGACAACACCGGACCCGGATGGTCCACGCCAAAGAGGGAACTCATGAAGCCCAACTGGTAAATCGACACCACGGCACCGAAGCTCGCCAGCACCGAGAAGAGGAAGCCCACTGAGGCAACCAGCGGAACCATAATCGAACGAAACACCAGGATCAGCACCAGGAAGGACAGGCCCATCACCACGCCCAGGTACAGGGGCAGCTTCTGCGCGAGCACCTCGGAGACGTCAATATTGCCGCTGGTCTGACCCGCAATACCGAGAGACACCTCAGAGCCCTGAACCGGAACGGTCACGGCGCGCAGCTCGTGGACGAGCTCTTCAGTCTCCACGGAGCTTGCACTGTGGGCAGGAATCACCTGGAAAATCATCAGGGTACGGTCATCAGTCATACCGCCGGGAACCACAGCCTGCACGTTCGCGCCGCCGCGTTCCTTGACCGCAGAGGCGATATCAATCTGCGCCTGCTGAGCCTGCTCCTCGCTCATATTCGCGGGGGTGTGCGCGACCGCAACCAGCGGGGCACTCATACCCTCACCGAACTTGTCCTTGACCAGCGCATACGACTTGTACGCGGCGCTATCGGAGGGGTAGTTCGAGGCGTCCGGCAGACCCAGGCGCATCTGAGACATGGGGGCGGCAACCGCCAGCAGCGCCAGCGTACCCACCACCAGGGTCAGTAGCGGACGCGCCAGCACGAGGCGCAACCAACCGTTCGGCTTCTCGGTGCGTTCGGCATCCTGCACGCGGCGTTCCGCAATCTTCTGCGGGGTATCGATGGAAGCCCACAGCTTCTTAGACATAATCTTGGTACCCGCCAGGGACAGCACCGCCGGGGTGAGAGTCACCGCAATCAGGGCGGCAACAACCACGCAGAAAGCGGCGGCATTACCCATCACGCCCAGGAAGGGAATACCGGTCACGTTCAGCGCCACGAGCGCAATAATCACGGTGCTCGCCGCAAAAATCACGGCGTTACCGCTCGTGCCGTTCGCCAGGGCAATCGCCTGGACCTTCGGCATGCCGTCCAGCAGGTTCGTTCGGTAGCGGTTCAGAATGAACAGCGAATAGTCGATACCGACTGCCAGGCCGAGCATCAGGCCCAGGGTGTAGGCGGTGGAGCTCATCTCCACGACGGACGAGAGGGAGAGCGTGCCGAGCACACCCACCACCACGCCCACCAAAGACATGAGAATCGGCAGGCCGGCAGCCACGAGGGTGCCGAGCATAACCATCAGCACGATGAAGGCGATGGCCATACCCGCAACCTCACCGGTGTGCGAGCCACCACCAATCGCGGATTCACTCAGGTTCGCGTCGAACTGTACGGTCGCCCCGTGCAAGTTCGCCGACTCAATGTCGGACATGACCTTCTGCAATTCGGCGGACGGCACCTCGTAAATCTTCTTCTTAAACGAGACAGTCGCAATCGCCGTGGACTGATCCTCAGAGACCATACGGTAGCCGGAGGTGAAGTCGTAGAGCTTCTGCTGACGCTCCAGCTGCTCACGCTGTGCCGGCAGGTCGTTTTCGGTCTTCTGCAGCTGGTTGCGCTGCTCGTCCAGCTTCTTCTTGCCCTCAGCCAGCTCGTCCTTCTTGGAGGCGATTTCTGCGCGACCCGCGTCAACCTGCTTCTGACTCTCGGCGAGAGTGTCGCGCTGCTGATTGAGCGCGTTCTGCTGCTCGGTCAGCTGCGCCTGCTGGGTGTTGAGCTGCTCCATCATGGCGGCGGGTGAGCCTGCCGCCTCCGCCTGGGCGTAGCCGTCCTTCAGCTGTGCCTGCGCATCGTCCAACTGCTTCTGCGCGTCGTCCAGCTGCTTTCGACCTGCGGTAATCTGCTCCTGCGAGTCGTCGAGCTTCTTCTCGTTGTCGGCAATCTGCTTCATGCCGCCCTCAAGCTGCGAGGTGGCGGCATTCAGCTGCTTTTTGCCGTCCTCGATCTGGGAGGGGGCGGCGTCAATCTTGGCGTGCGCCTCGTCGAGCTGGGTTTTCGCTTCTGCAAGCTTGGAGGTGGTGGTGAACGGGTCGGTGACCGCATCCACGGAGGGCACCTCGCTGGGCAGTGCGCTCAGTGCGGCGGAGAATGCCTGCTTCTGCTCTTCGGTGAGGGCGGTGCCGTCACCGGTCGTGAGAATAATCTGGCCGGAGCCGCGGTTGGCACTGGGGAAGCGTTGGGCGAGCTCGTCGGAGAGCTGCTGGGTCTGCGTTCCGGGCATGGTGAAGGTGTTGCTGAGCTTGCCGTGGAACGCGGTGTAGGCACCCGCTACACCGGCGACGATGAGTACCCAGGTGAGGATGACAGCCCATGCGCGGCGGGCGGCAGCTTCACCGATGCGGTAGAGCCATGTAGCCATGATTCAGTCCTTTGAAGTTAAGTGAGTGAAGAGTTTGGGTGTTGGGTGCGCGTGGTGTTTGCCCTGCCGTTTTACCCAATAGTTTTGCCCTACACTACGAACGCTACTGCCTGTTTTTGGGCAAAAAACACCCCGCCCCGGGCACCTGCAGATGAGGTGCCCGAAGCGAGAGTGTTTGAGCGTTAACGCTATGGGGCTTAGCTTGCGAATTCGCCCTGGACCAGACGACCCAGGTAGTCGAGTGCTTCGAGTACGCACTGGCGCATTGCTTCAATGGCGAGTGCTTCGGGGTGGGTGCCTTCAGGGGCTTCCGCTGCGACCTTGGCGGTCATTTCTTCAGCGCGGGTGAGGTAGTAGTAGACGCCTTCACCGATGGTTTCGGAGAGGTTGGAGGCGAAGACTGCCACGCGCAGGTAGGGCAGGTCGGGGTACGCCTCGAGGTACTGCTCAAGGAAGATGTCGTAGGTGCGCTCGAGGATGACGTGCGAATATTCTTCGAACTTCGCGGGGCTGTCCATTTCGAGGGCGTAGAGCAGGTGTGCGAAGGGTGCGATGTACTCTTCGAGGGTGTTGCTCATGAAGACCTTGCGGGCGATGGAAAGCATTTCGGCTTCCATGCTTGCGTTTTCACCGGAGATGGTGAAGTCACATTCTTCGAAGATGCGGTTGAAGTACTGGTTCATGCGGGTGACCAGTACGTCGTCTACGGAGGCGAAGTGGTTGAAGATGGTGCGGCGGGAGACGCCTGCGCGTTCTGCGAGTGCTTCTGCGTTGAGGGCGCCGTAGCCGCCCTCGAGGATGAGGGATTCTGCTGCCTCAACGATTGCGATGCGGTTCTCTGCCTTGCGGGCGGAACGCTTGTCCGTGATGTTTGCGGGGGATTCAACAAGATTAGCCATGCTTTTTACAATACGCGCAATGTTTCACCGGGAGTAACTATTTGGGGGGTTAGATTCACCACATATTTGCACTCAGGGTAATAAACTTGAAGTGCAGATTTAATGTTTACTCAACAAGCAATTTAGCGTTTTAGCACGTCAGGGCGCTATAACACCCCCAAAACGCACACCAAAGGGACGGGGAGTGCACAACACACCCCACTCCCTCGAGCACTCACCCGACTACCCGCTCAGCGAGCCGCTCAGCAAGCCACCGAGCAGGCGCATTAGGCGCGCGCCGCCTCCAAAGGCAGACGCACCGTAAAGACCGTATGCCCCGGCTGGCTCTGCACCTGAATCGAACCTCCGTGCGCCTGCACAATCGCCTGCACAATCGCCAGTCCCAGGCCGGTGGTTCCATCCGAACCGGAACGTGCCTTATCCGCGCGGGTGAAGCGGTCAAAAATCTTCGGCAAGAACTCGGGTGCAATACCCGGACCGTTATCGGTCACGGTCACCACGGCTTCACGGCGTGCAGCATCCACGGCCAGACCCGCAGTCACGCGCGTACCTTCATCGGTGTGCTTGCGGGCATTCGAGAGCAGGTTCAAGATGACACGCTGAATCTGGGAGCGGTCGGCAACAACCTCAACCGGCTCGTCGGGCAGGTTCAGGTGCCATTCGTGGGTGCGCGCGGCAGCCTGCATGTCGGAGGTACATTCAAGCACCAGTTCGGTCAGATCGACGAGCTCAAATTTGGGTTCACGGCCTTCATCCAGGCGAGCGAGGGTCAGCAGATCCTCCACGAGGCGGGACATACGTTCGGTCTGCGAATCGATACGCGCCAGGGAGGACTGGCCGGATTCACTGAGCGGCTCGGTCCAGCGGAGCATGTCGGAGTACCCCTTAATGGCGGCAAGGGGCGTGCGTAGCTCGTGGGAGGCGTCCGCAATAAAGGCGCGAATCTGATGTTCGGTGCGTTCGCGCACCTCGAGGGCTGAGTTCACGTTATCGAGCAGCTGATTGAGGGCGTATCCTACGGCACCCACTTCGGTGCGCGGGTCGGAATCTCGCGGCTCCACTCGCACCGCCGAGGAGATGGTGTGCTCTTCCAGATCCAGGTGCGCCACATCGGTTGCCACCGCGGAGACTCGCTCCAGGGGCTTCATGGTGCCGCGAATAATGTAGGAGCCCGCCACGCCGGCACCAACCATCACGGCGATGGAACCGAGGGCTACCACAATCACGAAGATGGTGAGGGTCTGCTGTACGTTGGCGAGCGGAATACCAACCACCTGGGCATCGGCGCTGCTATTAGCCTTCGGGGTGATTTTGATGAGGTACAGGCCGGATTCCAGCTTGACCTCTTGGACTTCTTCCCTAGTGGCATTCAGTGCCATGGTTCCGAGGGTTACCTGGTCGTTGGCGGAAAGGGTTTGTACGGTGCCCTCCTTGGTGAGCTTGCTGGCGATTTCTACGGCACCTTCGGATTCCACGCAGGTGATGATAGTTCCGGACGCCTGACCGGGCGCAAAGAGGGAGCTGCTCTTCTGCAGGTCGCTGCAGTCCACTTCTTCTCGCTTGCCGTCTCGGGAGGTCGGCTGCACTACGCGGTGGCTGGTTTCTTTGAGGTCGCTTTGTGCCTGCTGGTAGAGGGAGTTCTGCAGGGTCACGTAGGTGGACAGGCCAATGATGAGGCATGCAATGCCGAGGGCTGTCACGAGGATGGCGATAAGGCGCGAACGCAGGTGGGGTACGTACCCGAGTTCTTCGGGGGATGCCTCGGGATTCCTCATGCTCTTCCAGGCGGCGCGTAGGCGCACGAAGAAGTTCCCCGGCGAGCGCGTGGCGCCGTCTCGTGCGGGGGTACCCGCGCGCAGGGGGCGGGTCGCCTCATTATCCGGGGAGGCGGTTTCACCGGGTGAGTAGGAGCCCACGAACATCCTTTCTTTCTATATTCGAAATACAGAATATAACTGATATGGCGCGGTATAACCGGGTGTTATACCGCGCCATATGAAGAGCAGAGAATAAACTTAGACGGCGGGACGCAGCACGTAACCGGCACCGCGCACGGTGTGAATCATCGGTTCGCGACCCACATCAATCTTCTTACGCAGGTACGAGATGTACAGCTCCACAATATTTGCCTGACCACCAAAATCGTAGTTCCAGACGTTATCAAGAATCTGGCTCTTGGAGACCACGCGCTTCGCGTTCTCCATGAGGTAGCGCAACAGGTCGAACTGGGTTGCAGTGAGGTTAATCTGCTCGCCACCGCGGGTCACCTCGCGGGTGTCCTGGTTCAGCACCAGATCGCCGACGACCAGCTCAGCATCATCAATGGAGGCAACACCGGAGCGCTGCACCAGGCGGTGCAAACGGATCATGACCTCTTCCATGGAGAAGGGCTTAGTCACGTAGTCGTCCGCACCGGCGGCAAGGCCCTCGATCCGGTTATCAACCGAATCCTTAGCGGTCAGGAAGAGGCAGGGAACTTCGGGGTAGAACTTACGGATACGGGAGAGCAGCTCCAGGCCGTCAAAGCCAGGCATCATAATATCCAGCACGAGCACGTCGGGGCGCCAATCGCGGGCAATCGCGAGCGCGGAGGGGCCGTCGCCGGCGGACTGCACATCCCAGCCGATCATTTTCAGACCCATGCTGACGAGTTCTTTGAGCATTTCCTCATCGTCAACGACGAGGGCGCGGATGGGGCTACCGTCCGGGTGCTCTAGCGCGGGAAGGTTCTTTGCGATTTCGGTTGCTTTGCTGCTCATGTGGTTAAGAGTATCGCGATTTAGGGTTCGCGGTGAGGCGGGAGCCGGTTTTCAGCCGCAAACTTATGGAATGCTTGCCCGCGTCACAGCTGGGGCACAGTTTCGCGCCGCCCATTATCCCAACCACGCGCGTTACCCCTTCTATACGGGTTCAATCTTTCGGTAAAATTTGTAGTAGCTTAGGTGATGCTCAATCGCCTTTTATCGTTTCAGTGTGCCACCCCGACACAGGCGCCCCGACACCCGCAGAGGAGGACACATGCGCATTAGCCGTATTTATAACAATAATGTTGTCCTCACGGTGGATCATTACGGCAAGGAGTCCGTGATGATTGGTCGCGGCATTGCTTTTGGTAAGCGTAAGGGTCAGCTGATTGACCCGTCTGCGGTGGAGCAGACGTTTGTGCCGGAGCAGGGCATGTCGGGTGAGCGCTTGAGCATGACTCTGTCTGAGATTCCGGCGGAGATTCTGTCGATTGCCACACTTTTGGAGTCGAAGGTGCGCGCCGAGGGTGCATTGGAGCTGTCGAACTCGTTTATTCTTCCGCTGGCTGATCACCTGCACTATGCGGTGGTTCGTGCGCGTGACGGGGTGCGGGTGCAGTATCCGCTCGCCCCGGAGGTGACCGTTCTCTACCCGCGCGAGGTGGAGTACGGCCGCACGGTTTTGGAAATGGTTCGCGAGCGCCTGCAGGTTGAACTGGACCCGAACGAGGCTATCCCCCTGGCGTTGCACCTGGTCAACGCGCAATTTGCGACGGCGGATATGTCTCAGGCATTCCGCATGACCGAGGTTTTCGCGCAGGTTTTTGAAATTATTGAGGCAAGCTACGAGCGGAAGATCGACCCGGATTCGATGAGTGCGGCACGTTTTGTGACGCACCTGCGGTACCTGTTTGTGCGGGCGAGCCGCGCCTCCGCGAATCGCACGGAGGATGCTGATGAGGTGTCGCAGCCGAGTTTGTTGGCGGCTCTTCGTGCGGATGTACCGCGCGCCTACGCGTGTGCGCAGAAGGTTTTGTTGGTACTGCAGATGCAGCTGAAGCAGAGCCTGACTCGTGATGAGTTGACGTATCTGACGATTCATATTGCGCGTCTGGCGCGGGATATGTGGGGCATTAACGCGTAGCGCATGTTCGATAGAAAGCGACCGGGAGGGTTCCCGGTCGCTTTTTCTATGCCCGAAATCCCGGTGAGGAAATTCCGGTAAGGGTTTCGAGTGAAGAGTCTAAAGCAAGGAGTCTAGGGAAGCACTGCCGGGCGGAACGTGGCCGTTAAAGGTGAGCCGCTATTTATAGATACAACCTGTCACTAAAATGTCGTTTTCCCGGGTTTTCTTTCGCGCGTTAGCGCGTCGATTTAAATTTTGAAAATGACGGTTCTTAGCGGCGTCTTCCAGAAATACCATTCTGTGGACAGACCTCAGACAAATGTGGGTTTTTTATTAATCCCACATGTTTTGATTCGCACACTCATTTTTTGTTCGGTATTTTCTTTGTAAATCTTTTTCTCACACTCGTGCGATCCGCATATTCCAACGTCAAGCACCTCGTCAGTCCACCAGTAAGACGCCAACACTCCCGAATTTTCGCGAGAATAACGCCCCACCCTTTGAATGGACAAGCATTTTTCGGTGTTCTGTTTAAATTTTTTACACCCTGGCAATAAATACGTGTTTTGACATCAAAAACCCATATTCCAACACTGATAAAAATGTCACAAGAACCTAAAGTGTGCATGCTTAGAAAAAACCCACAAAACACAAAAACAACGTGTTACTATCTGAGAATTATGAGGCCCCTCACGGGGCCGCTACACACCATGTCACGAAAACGAGAGGACCACTATGGTCACTATCATTGTGGCGGCACACGGCGAGTCGGCTCCGGCTCTGCTGAAGACCGCCGGCATGATCCTCGGTAACTTCGAAAACGTCCACCCGGTCACGTTCCTGCCGGGTCAGGGCCCCGAAGATCTCGTCGAAGAGTACACCCGCATCGTTGAGGCGTCCGAAGCAGAAGAAACCCTGCTGCTGGTCGACCTCTTCGGCGGTAGCCCCTACAACGCCGGTGCGCAGTTCGCAGCCACCCGCGAGGGCGTCGACGTTGTCTCCGGTGTCAACGTACCGATGCTTATTGAGGTCATCTCCGGCGCAGGCCGTAAGAACGCAACCCTCAAGTCCCTAGTCGCTAAGGCGCACAAGGCTGGCACCAAGGGCATTCGCTCTTTCCAGGAGGCGAACCAGCCCGCAGCCGCTAAGCCTGCCGAAGCGAAGCCTGCAGAGACCAAGGCGGTCGAAGTTCCGGCTGCTCAGCAGGTTCCCGGCGGCACCATGGACGCTATCTTCACCCGCATCGACTCCCGCCTGATTCACGGTCAGGTGGCGGGCACCTGGGTTCCGCATATCGCACCGCAGACCTTCATCGCGGCGTCCGATAATGCGGCACACGATCAGCTGCGCAAGTCCCTGCTGCTGCAGGTAGCGCCGACCAGTGTGAAGACCAACGTCCTGGACATCGCCAAGGCGGGCCGCGTGTACAACAACCCCAAGTACACCGGTATGAAGACCATGTTCGTCGTGGAATCCCCCGTTGACGTGGTGCGACTGCTCGACGAAGGCGTCAAGATCAACGAAGTGAACGTTGGTGGCGTCACCTTCAAGACCGGCATGGTTCAGCTCTCGGACGCAGTGTACGCCTCCGAGGAGCACCTGGAAGCCTACCGCGAACTCATTAAGCGCGGTGTGAAGCTGACGGTGCAGCAGCTGCCCAACCACTCCCCGGTTGATTTGGAAAAGATCCTCAAGCAGAAAGGCCTGGACGCATGAGCGCCCTGACGTTTATTCTCGTTGTTCTCGTGGCGTTCATTGCGGGCGTCGCATCCGTGGTGGACGAGCGTCAGTTCCACCGCCCCCTGGTCGCTTGTACCCTGATGGGTTTTGCGCTGGGTGACCCGACTACCGGCATTATGCTCGGTGGCGCACTGGAGCTCATCGCATTGGGCTGGATGAACGTCGGTGCGGCGATGGCTCCCGACTCGGCTCTGGCATCCACTATCTCCGCCCTTGTCGTGATTCAGGGCCACCAGAACATCGACACCGGTATCGCCATCGCCGTGCCGCTGGCGGCAGCCGGTCAGGTTCTGACCATTTTCGTTCGTACCATTACGGTGTTCTTCCAGCACCAGGCCGATAATTTCGCGAAGACCGCGAACTTCCGAGGTATTGAGCTGATGCACATCAGCGGTATGGTTCTGCAGGGTCTGCGTGTTGCTATCCCGACCGCTATTGTGGCGCTGATTAGCTCCGAAGAGCTGACCCGCCTGCTGAACATGATTCCCGCCGAGGTGACCACCGGTCTGCGTATCGCAGGTGGCATGATTACCGTGGTCGGTTTCGCAATGGTTATCAACATGATGCGTTCGAAGGCCCTCATGCCCTTCTTCTTCCTCGGCTTCATCGCCGCCGCCGCAATCCCGGCAACCCAGTCGATTGTGCCTCTTGCCGGCGGAAAGCCCGAGGATGTTCTGGTGGCACTGTCCACCCCGGCACAGTTCAACCTGGTTGCTATCGGTATTGTGGGCGCCTGCCTGGGTCTGCTGTACACGCAGCTGAACCCGCTCTTCCATAAGAGCGAGGCACCCGCCGTAGCACCGGCAGCCGCCGCCAATGACCTCGACAACGAGCTCGAATAAGGAGCATCACCATGACTGAAAACAAGAACGTCGAGCTCGTTGAAGTTCCCGAGCTCACCCAGCGCGATAAGGTCGACACCTACATCCGCTCCACCTTCCTGCTTGGTTCGTTCAACTTTGAGCGTATGCAGTCCATCGGTTTCGCGGTTTCTATGATTCCGGCGATTAAGCGCTTCTACACCAAGAAAGAAGACCAGGCGGAGGCGCTGACCCGCCACCTGGAGTTCTTCAACACCCAGCCGTGGGTTGCATCCTCGATTATGGGCGTGACCGCTGCGATGGAGCGTGAGAAGGCAGCCGGTAAGGACATTGACGAAGCCGCCATCACCAACGTTAAGGTGGGCCTGATGGGCCCACTGGCCGGCGTGGGCGACCCGATTTTCTGGGGTACCGCACGTATCGTGCTGGCGGCTCTGGGCGCATCCCTGGCGGTGACCGGCAATATTCTGGGCCCGCTGCTGTTCTTCTTCGGCATGACCGCAATTCGTTGGGCAACCCGCTGGTACGGCTTCAAGTACGGTTACGAGAAGGGTACCCAGATTGTGACTGAGGCGGGCGGTAACACCCTGCAGAAGATCACTCAGGGTGCGTCCGTGATGGGTCTGTTCGTGATGGGTGCGCTGGTGTACCGCTGGACGAGCGTGAACATTCCGTTGCCGCTAACCAGCTACAAGAACCAGGCTGGCGCGATGGTGGATGTGACCGTTCAGTCGGTGCTGAACGATCTGCTACCGGGCCTTGCGTCGCTGGGTCTGTGCTTCCTGTGCATGTGGCTGCTGAAGAAGAAGGTCAACGCTATCTGGTTGATTTTCGCTCTGTTTGCCGTGGGTATCCTCGGTTCGTACCTGGGCTTCCTGGCTCTCTAAAAATCTGAGGGATGAGCCCTTTCACCCTTCAGTGAAGGCGTGAGATTCAGGGGCTTGTCTCAAGTGGTGGGGGTGTGGTCGGTACACTTAAAAGTACCGGCGGCACCCCCGTTTTTCATGGGCGTTTTCTATCGGTTGCGGCGCACAATTCGCGGCAATGCAGCCCTCCCGCGAAGGAGTTTCTATGACCAAATTGATGGCTTTCGATCTTGACGGCACGATCCTGTTTAACCGTGCCGTGGAGCCTGCCACTGAGCAGGCGATTGCCCGCTGGCAGGCGGAGGGTAACCTGGCGGTCTCGTGCACGGGCAAGAGCATTTTTGCCACGCAACTGGCGTTGAACCCGACCGCCATCCGTTTTGATTACCACGTGCTGTACACGGGTGCGGTGATTACTGACCGGCAGTACCGGGTGATTTACCATCAGCCTCTTCCGGTGAGTGTTGTGCAAGCGTGCTACGAGCATTTCAGCACCGTGGACGGCGTGGCTCTGTTCGCGACGACTCTGGATAACGATTACAGCCTCTGCGACCGGGTGGGCTCCTCGACGAATATCCTGCCGGAGTTCACTCCCCTGCCGGCTGACGACCTGCAGAACCACGAGTACGTGGGTGTGCCCCTGTGGATTCCGGATGCTCAGGTTCGCGAGGCGGCGTACACCTGGATTCTGGAGCGTTTTGGTGATTCGGTGGACTGCCACAAGAACCAGGATTTCCTGGATATTGTGCCGCCCGCCTGCACAAAGGGCACCGGTCTGCAGCATCTGGTGGAGTACCTGCAGTCGGAGCATCCGGGTAGCTCCTATGAGGTGCATACGATTGGAGATTCGTGGAACGATATCGACATGCACCGCTACGCTGACCGTTCGGCGTCGTTCTGCTACTCCCCCGATGAGGTTAAGGCTGTCACCACCGATTGTGTGGATAAGGCGTACGAGTTTATTGAGGCGTCCCTGTAGAAGCTGCCGAGGTGGCGTTTAGGTGCGGCGAGCGCTAATCCTGCCACCCGCTTCCGCGTGCTCGCCACGTCTCTCGCGCGTGCTCGCCGCCTACTCCCCCGTTTCACGTGAAACGTCCGCTTTCCCGTTACTCCCCGTGTATCCCCGTGAGGTTTCTATGTGCCCCGCTCAACCCCCAAAGAACCAGCCCGGCAAGGATCAGTCTCAGAAGAGCCAGCAGGCCGATTCTGCCCAGTCTTACGACCCGTCCAGCTTCTCTGATACCTTCCGCGCTATGGCGCGTGAATCACTCGTGAAGAACCAGAAGAACCGCCCGGACTCCCCCATCGTCTCGATTTCCCCGGTGCTGATTGTTTTGGGCGCCATTGCGGCGGCGCTGTACGGGCTGTGGCAGAGCTGGGCGTGCCTCATTCCGCTGGTGCTGATTCTGGTGCTCATGTGGGTGCGGTACACGATGCAGCGTCAGGCTCTCAACGATTTCGCCGAGCTGGAGGCGGCACGCACCGCATGGAAGAAGACCCGCGACCGCCAGTACCTGAAGCTGATGGCGGCGCAGTCGGCGCGTATCCTGGATGAGAATAAGGCGCTGACCAAGCAGGCTCGCGCGCATGTGCAGGAGTACGCGGATTTCGCGGCGCAGAAGCTGGGTGCTCAGCGCTAAAGCCCCCGCTGCGCTGCGCTCGCCCCTCCCAAAAAGTATTCGACGAGCGTTAGTCGAGGTGAGTGTTCAGGCACCCAAAAGACCGTAACCACTCCCCTGTACGGGGGGCGGTTACGGTCTTTTATTTACGTCAGATACCCTCTGCGGGGGTCTTTTACGTCTTAGGGGTTACACCCTAGTTGGTCTTCTGTGCGGGTGCTTCAGCAGGCTCTTCTGCGGCTTCCTCGACGGACTCCGCAGATCCTTCGTCTGCGCTGTCAGTAGCCGGAGCCTCGTCCAATCGCTGCACCACAGCGGGGCGGTCATCAAAACCGCGGCGGGTACCTCGGGCAGCCTTCGCCTCCATGGTGTACAGCTGCTCACGGTTCGTCAGCACCACCAGGGTCATGGCGTTCAAGCAGACACCCACAATGCACAGAATCCAGCCGATCAGCATGAACCGACCACCGGAAAGCACCGCGCCGGAAAGCATCAGGGCAACAGAAACCAGGTACGCCGGGGAGAGCAAAAACTTCGTATTCACTACCGACCTACCTAGCGTGCGTTGGAGCGGGGCTTGGGGGTACGACCCGAACGGGGGCGCGAGGGCAGAACGCTCATACGGCCGGGGGCACGATCAACAATCGGCTGAGATTCGGTGGGCTCTTCCTCGCGGACCTCTGCAGTTTCAGCGGGCGCGGTCGCCTCAACGGTCTCAGCTGCCTCAGCGGGAGCTACTTCCTGGTTAGCCTGCGCCGCAGCATCGTGCTCAACTGCCTCATGCTCAGCGGCTTCTCGCTCTTCACGGCGGTGCTCTGCGCGCTCGCGGATGCGGTTCTCCACGGAGGATTCGAAACCGTCCAGGTTGGTCACCAGTGCGGGGGTCGGGTCACCCTTCGCCTTACCCACGGACAGCACAAAGGCGAGGACATTCAGACCCAGCGCGAGGATGAGAAGGATCCAGCCCAGCCAGATGAGCCAGGGACTAGAGGATCCGACCATGAGCGCGCCGCAAAAAATTACGCCGAGGGAGGTCAGGTACGCAGGCGAGAGAGTCTTGAAATCCATGTCTACTTTCAATGTGTTCGTGAGTTTGAGAGAGCTAACGTACGTTCACTACGTTTCCTGTCTCATTTTAGGTGATACTTGAGGCTTAATCTGCTTCTGCCCCTGTCTATCGCCTGTGAGCTAAAGACCAGATGGCTTATCTCGGTGGCGTAGGCAGGGGCAGAAACGTAGTGTTCATGCACGCGGTGCAGAGGTACCGGCTAGGACGTGGGGGTTACCTCGTTGGTGACCAGGGGTGAGGCGGGCGCGTTCTCCACCACGGGGATTGCGCGGGTGCTCAGGGTGCCCTGGTGCTTCTTCCAGAGGTTGTAGCGTTCCATGGCGACCGCGCCGGCGGTCATGGCGGGCAGAATGAACATGCCGGAGGAGCGGATGCTTTCAGCCTGCGCCAGGATGTCCAGCTTACGCACCACGCGGGTCACGTCGTGGGAGTCGTAGCGGTCCTGCGCCGCAATGACCTCATTCTGCGCGGCGACGAGGGCGGCGTCGCGCAGGCGTACAAAGTCGTTCCTCTTGTCCTTAAGTTTCTCCATGTACTGCTTGTATTCTTCGGGTAGCGCCTCGCTAATTTCATCGCGGCGGGTAATAGCGGAGCACATTTCCTTCACGCGGGCATAGGTCTCAGGGTCGGTGGTTGCCTTCGCTTCAGCCTGCAGCGCCTCGAGGGCTGCGACCTGCGCAATCTTGAGCAGTTCAGGTACGGCAGTTTCTTCTTCATGGTTAGCCCGCACGCCAAGGACCTTCACGAGCATGGGCAGGGTCAGGCCGGGCAGCACGAGGGTGAAGAAGAGTACGGAGAGCATCATGACGATGGCGTCCTGGCGTACCTGTTCGGTGCCGTTGACCACGGGGATGGACAGGGCAAGAATCAGGGTCACGAGGCCTCGCATGCCGGACCAGGTCATAACGATAACTTCAGCAAAGCTTTCGGGTGCACCCTCGTGGATGGGGTTCTTGCGTCCTGCCAGCCAGACGATGGTGAACCAGATGAGGCGCACCAGGATGGCGACCAGTGCGACCAGGGCACCGTCAGCGAAGAGGCTTGCGATACGGGAGGGGTCGGCGGTGGCGATGATACTACTTGCCTGCAGGCCGATGAGGCCGAAAGCGACACCGGTCATGAGCAGCTCAATAATCTGCCAGAAGGAGGTGGAGGAGAGGCGTTCTTCCGCTTCGAGTGCCGCCATGTATTTGGTGCTGGTGAACTGGATAGCGCCGATGACCACGGCAATAACGCCGGAGGCGTGCACGCTTTCAGCAGCGAGGTAGGCGCCGAAGGGGATCACGAGGGTCACGGCGTTGCTGGTGACCACGTCGTGGGCGCGCTGGCGAACGTAGCCGCCGAGCCATCCGAAGATGTAACCAATAATGACCGCGAGGATCGAGCCGAGCACGAAGTCCTTGGCGACCGAGAGCGGCTCGATGTGGTGGCCGCTGGTCATGGAGTGGATTGCGGCGTGGAAGAGAATGATTGCGATAGCGTCGTTGAAGCTACCTTCGGTCTGCAGGGTGCCGATGAGGCGGCGGGGAATGCCGACGGGCTCAGCGACTGCTTCCACGGCGACGGGGTCGGGCGGGGAGACGGCGGCACCGACGGCAAGGGCGACGGCGATGGTCATGCCGGGGACCCACCACATGGCTGCGCTGGCAATTGCCAGGGCGGAGACGGTGGTGAGAAGGACCGAGTAGAGCAGTACGGATCTCCAGCGGCGGCGCAGGGTGCCCCAGGAGAATTTAACGCCGATGGCCCACAGTAGCGGCGGAAGGAAGATTGGCAGGATGATGTCACTGTCGATGGTGATGTCCGGTCGGTTGGGGATGAAGAGCGCGGCGGTGCCGAGCAGGGTCATCATGACCGGCCAGGGGAGGTTGAGTCGGTCACCGACGCTGACCATGAACACGGTCGCAATCAGGATGATGACAATAACGGAGAGGTAAAACATTGGTCCGGTGTTGTTCCTTTCGCGCGGCTAGGGTTAGTCGGCTACGTCTTTCTACTCTACCGGAGGGGCTCATTCCGCTTTTCGGATATGGGGGTTCTGCAGCGTTTATTGTGGCGTTGTTTACCTCTAAGCCTAATGCTTTATGTGGAATATAGAGTTTTCCCCTGAATATCCTCACTTTTCAGTAGGTTATTCAGGGGAAAATTCTATATTTGGAATATATTGCTTGGGGTAGTTACCTCTAGCGGATTACTTAGAGCCGCATCCACCAGCACCGCAGCCGCAACCGCCAGCGGGAGCTTCCTCCTCCACGACCGGTTCGGGCTCGTCGTGGCCGCCGCAGCAGCCTCCCTTTTCTTCCGTCGGTTCGTCATGGCCACCACAGCAGCCACCCTTTTCTTCCGTCGGTTCGTCGTGGCCGCCACAGCAACCGCCACCACCGTGGGAGTGGCCGTGAGCCTCGGCCGGAGCTTCAGCGGAGGAACCGCATCCGCCCGAACCGCAACCGCAACCACCCGCGGAAGGTGCCGGCTCCTCGTGGCTACCACAGCCACCCGAGCCACATCCGCAGCCGCCACCGTCAACCGAGCCGCAGGCGGAGCCGCGTGCATCGCGGTGACCCATGAGGTCCACGCCCAGGTCGGAGAGGTAACGCAGGTAGCCTGCGAGGGCGTCGCGTCCACCGGTGCCGGAGATGACGATGCCGCCGTGACGCAGTGCCTTGAGCACCTCGTTGACCATGGGCCACTGCTCAATGTCGTCGGTAATAGTGATGGCGCTGACCACGTGCATTGCGAGGGAGGTCAGCGAGCGCAGGGACTGTTCGTAGCCTTCGGGCAGGTGAATGACCTTGCCGGGTGCTGCCAGGCGCAGGATGGACAGTACGCGCATCAGCATCATGGGTACTGCGTTTTCGGGCAGTAGTACGGTCACGCCGATGGCAGAGGATTCAGCAATACGTTCGATGGTTGCCGCGAGTTCTTCGGAGTCGATGTCGCGGGAGATATCCAGTACTTCGTAGGAGTCCACGGCGATGGAGCGGGTACCGAGGGCGTCGGCGAGTGCTTCATCTTCGGTGTGGATCGCAATCATGTTGCGGAATTCGTTGCGGCGCACGACGGAGGCTGCCTCGATGAGGGCGAAGTCCTGGCCCTCACCATCCACGAGGAGGGTGTGGATTTCTTCGCGGTTGAGGCCTTCGCCTGCGGTGGCGCGCTCGATTAGTTCAGAAAATGCATTGCTCATACCGAATATTAAACACCTGATTTTGGGGTGTGCGCCCGCGAGGTTTACCTGTCTTGGCGGTTTTGGGCGGTTTAAGACGTGATTTTATGCCGAGAGCGTGGGCGGCTACCTGTTCTGTGTGTGCTGGAGTGGTTTTGGTGGCAAAAGTGCTCGTGAAACGCGAACCGTTCGCTCCGGGTGAGTGAGAATCAACATTGCTTTTTGGGTTTGTACCGCGTATTTGTGGGGTTTTTGTTTGCCACGGGGTGCATCTTGCTCCCGCAACAGATTTGAACACCCTAAAATGAAAGGGTGGTACTTTCCCGTGAAAAGATTCTAGATACCGCCTACGAGGTCTTGGCGACCTACGGTTTGGCGGACCTTTCCATGCGCCGACTTGCTCAGGAGCTTCACGTGGCTCCCGGCGCTCTGTACTACCACGTGAAGAATAAGCAGCAGCTTCTGATTCTGTTGGCGGATTACATTCTGGCTCGTGCCCCGAAGTCGATGTCTGAGGAGGCTGAGCCGAATCCGGAGGCTATTCGTGCTTCGATGATTCGCCGCGGCGATACGTTGTTCTCCCTGCTGTACCCGATTCGTGAGTGCCCTGAGGTGGTGCGTTTGAGTTTGACTCTGCACCCGCGTGAGTTGAAGCCTGTGGTGGCTATGGCTCATGAGTTCCAAGCTCTTGGTTTGGGTCATGCGGAGGCGCTGCGTCGTGCTCGTTTGTTGACCCATATTGCGTTGAGCCTGGTGGAGGAGTATCAGACTCTGCCGCTGATTTCTCCGCAGGAGGCTGTGGCGAGCGGCGATGTTCCTCTAATTGAGAATGCGTTTAACCGTTACCGCCAGGATCTGCTTTCTGCCATTGACACGATGATGGTGGTGCAGGAGCCCTATACGCAGGATGCGTAATCGCTTAGCCCTTCTTTTGGTTTATTAGTTATGTATGTTGCCCCGTGCCCCCTTGTAGGGTGCGGGGCTTTTGCGTGCGTTGGCTTTTGGCTGCCCTGCCGCACGCTGATACCGGTGCGGTTTGGCGGCTGAGTCGATGTTCGCTGGTTTTCTGCTTTAGTCTAGAGGTGACACGTGCTTGCGCTGATGCCCGTTGGGTGTCGGGTGCAGGTGGGGTGTCGTTTACGTCCTAGCGCCCCTTTCGGGGCTTGATCAGAGGTGTTCCATGTCGATGACCGCTACCGCCCAGTGGGCGGCTCTTCCGGACCATAGCGCGGAGATTGCGCGTGTGCGTGAGGAGTTTATTACTGCGTATGGTTACGAGCCGGATGGTGTGTGGTCTGCGCCTGGGCGTCTGAATCTTTTGGGCGAGTACATTGATTTTTTGGGTGGCTCGTGCCTGCCGATGCCGTTGCCGTACCGCACCTATGTGGCGGGTGCGTTGCGTCGTGATGGTGTGTTGCGCGCGGCTTCTTTGCAGATGCCCGGCGACGAGCGCACGGTCGTGATTCGCGATATCCAGCCGGGTCATTTAAAGGGCTGGTTCACCTATGTGGCGGGTGTTGCGTGGGCGATGAATCAGGAGGGCGGCAGGGATATTATGCTGCCCGATGAGTTTGGTGCTGACCTGCTGATTAATTCTCGTGTTCCGGTGGGTGGCGGTTTGTCGTCTTCGGCGGCTTTGGAGTGTTCGACGGCGTTGGCGTTGTTGGAGCTCTCGTGTCCGGTGCGTGAGGAGTGCCCGCAGGCGGATGCTACCCCGGCTGATAGTGATGCTTTGCGTGCGCGTCTGGCTCAGGTGTGTATTACGGCTGAGAATAAGGTGGCTGGCGCGCATACGGGTGGCCTGGATCAGACGGCGTCGTTGCGTTCGTATCCGGAGCAGGCTCTGGTGATTGATTTCCGTGATTTTTCGATTGAGCCGGTTGCGGTGGATATTGCCCAGCATGGCCTGAGTTTTTTGGTGATCGATACGAACACTCCGCATGAGCTGACGGATGGCGGTTTTGCGGCTCGTCGTGCGGCGTCTGAGACGTGCGCTGACGCTTTGGGTCTGCGTTTTTTGCGTGATGCCCTACCGGAGGATTTGTCGTGTGCGGGTATGGATGCGCGTGCGGCAAAGGCGTGGCGTGCTGACTTGGTGGATTCTTCGGTGAATCGTGCCTTGGATGCTCTGGAGGACGCGGGTCGCCCGTGTTCGTTCCCGCGTGGTTGGGTGCGTCATGCGTTCCACGATATGACTCTGGTGGGTCGTGCGAGCTATTTGCTGCAGCATGCTGATGAGCTGGGCTTTGCGGCGTTTGAGGAGGCGGGCCGTATTTTCACGGAGTCTTTTGTGTCGATGCGAGATGAGTTGCGTGTTTCTCGCCCTGAGATTGATGATGCGGTGCAGGTGTGCCTGGATCGGGGCGCGTTGGGTGCCCGTATTGTGGGTGGCGGTTTTGGTGGCGCGGTGATGGCGCTGATTCCGACCTCTCAGCTGGAGGCTGCCGCGGATGCGGTGGCGACTGCGTATGCTGTGCGCGGCTATGCGGCGCCTCGTTTTTTGCCGATGGTTGCTGGTTTTGCGGCGTCTCATGATTGGGCTGCGGGCGCTGATCCTACGGATATTCCGGTGTTGTAGGGTTGGGCGCTGAGGTCTGTCATAAATCGGCGGGGTGTCATACGGGCGTTTTTTGGGGTTTTGAACGATATTCATAGCTGGAAGTTTCCTGCGAGTTTCTGCAAATTTCCTCCGGCTATCCCCCGTAATAACGCGCTGATAAGCCATAATTTTTTAGTCGTTGGTCAAAAGTGGCGCCACGTTTTCTGAGGGTGGTTTTTCTTGCCTTCGCGGGTATGTACACTTATCGACGGACGCAATCCGTGAGCTGTAAAGTTTCGATGCGCATAGTCCGGCATATGGATAGCATCTACACTGGGTTCGACCGTCACATACAAGCCCAGCTTGCAGGTTTCGTCCACCAAAGCATCACACTCCAGTTTTCTGCCCGCCCCGGGCAGGTACCTCACCAAGAGTGAGGCTTTAGAGCGCGAAAGCGCAGAAAGGAGGCCCCCGTGGGCTTCGACATCAAGGGTACCGTTGAGCAGGGCCTCGACAAGGCTCAGGAAGTCATCAACGAGAAGGCTGGCAAGGAGGTCGTCACCGACGAGCACGTTGCCAAGGTTGAAGAGGTCGTGACCGAGAACGTCTCCAAGCTGACCGAGAAGTTCGGCAAGTAAGGCGACAGCCTCCTTTGGATTGGCGCCTTACCTCGCTTCCTCGTGGGGTAGGGCGCCATTTCCCTGGGTTTGCATTACAGGCTTTCACTCAACGGCTTTCACTCAACATCTCTCTCAAATAATGGGGCGTTCTGCCCCGCCTGGGTTCTTTCATTCACCGACTCACTCGGCATATTGCTCAGCTTCGGTTACCGCCTGGTAGCCTGTTTTCACTCTTCTTTTACTCTTACTCAGCACAAGTGCTCGCGCTTTCTCGCGAACTGTATACGCCCCGCATCATTGGTCCGGCAACCTTGGTGTGGGGCGTATGCCGTTAATGCGCGGGGGAAGGCTTCTGGGGCGCAGGGTGAAGGCTTCTGCGGGAGTGCTGTGCGGGTTGCCGGGGTGCGGCGCGGGCGTTCGCCCGATGAGGGCCTCTCCCCCGCACCTACGTACTCAGGCTATGCTTGATACATCAACTTATTGAGCTGCGCCCTCAGGCAGGTTTTAGCGCCTCCTGGAGACCGCGGAGCACCCTGTTTATGGAGGAACTATGTTTGAACGTCAGCAGTCCGATCAGCAGAAGGCACGCGAGGTCATGAAGGATGGCGGCGTCGTCATTTATTGGCGCCCCGGCTGCCCCTACTGCGAGGCTCTGGATTCTAAGCTGGGCGAGCTGGGCGACCACGCTACCTGGGTGAACATTTGGGAGGATCCGCAGGCTGAGGCGCACGTGAAGTCCCTCAACGACGGCAACGCGGTTGTTCCCACCGTGGATACCGGCGACACCCACTTTGTGGTCGCTGACCTGGTGAGCCGCAACAAGGTGAAGAAGCTGATCCAGAACACTCTCGACGCTGGCGGCGAGGCTTAAGATGGCTCGCCCGGCACTGAACCGCGATACGACGGTCTGCATTTCTCTGTCTGGTCGCCCGTCAAATCACGGTATTAAGTTCCACAATTACCTGTATGAGAAGCACGGTCTGGATTACCTGTACAAGGCGATGACCACCACCGATATTGAGGGTGCTATCGCCGGCGTGCGTGCTCTAGGTATTCGTGGCTGCTCGGTGTCTATGCCGTTTAAGCAGGCTGTTATCCCGCTGATGGACGATATGGACCACTCGGCTGCGGTTATTGGTGCGGTGAACACGATTGTGAACACTGACGGCTTCTTGAAGGCGTACAACACGGATGTGATTGCGGTGGCTTCCCTGCTGCGTTCGCATAATGTGGATCCGTCTCTGCCGTTCCTGCTGCGCGGTTCGGGCGGTATGGCTGCTGCTGTGGCTGGCGCGTTCTTTGATGCGGGCTTCTCGCAGGGCATGATTATTGCCCGTAACGAGGAGACCGGTCGCGCGCTGGCTGAGCGTTACGAGTACGCCTGGGCGCCGGAGGTGGGCAACCTGCGAGCGCCGATTCTGGTGAACGTGACCCCGATTGGCATGGCTGGCGGTGAGGAGAGCGAGGAGCTGTCCTACCCGCAGGAGGCTATTGCTGAGGCGCAGGTGGTCTTTGACGTGGTGGCGATGCCCGTTGAGACTCCGCTGGTTCGTGCGGCTCGTGCGGCGGGTAAGGAAGTTATTCACGGTGGCGAGGTGATTGCTCTGCAGGCTGCTGAGCAGTTCCGCCTGTACACCGGTGTGGAGCTCACCCCCGAGGAGGTTGAGGAGGCGGAGGCTCAGGCGAACTAGGTTCGCGCCCGCTGCTTCTTCGCCCCGTGAGGGGCTCGATACGTGAAAGTGCCCGGAAGGTTGATCCTTCCGGGCACTTTTTGTTCTATCCGGCGCTTCGCGCCGAAATTTTTTGTAATTACACACATCCTGGTACTTAAGGTTTTCCACATCTGTGGAGAAATCTGGGGAAAACTCTTACACCCGTGTAATTCACTCTGTGTAATTCGGTCATTCTAGCCTGTATCCACAGGTTTTTAACATGTACTCACACTCGTGGAATTACACGAATGTAGTTATACACAATGTGGAAAACTGCTGTGGATAACCCGACTCCGAGGCGGATTTCCGCGGGTTTCAGGCTCAATAGCGGCCCTTGAACCGCCGCTGCAGGCCCTGTTGCGGCGGCTCCGAAGATTCAGATGACTCGGGCTTCTTCACGAACGGAATAATCAGCAGGGTCGCGAGCGCGCCACTGACAAGACCGCCAAAGTGTCCCGCGTGGGAAATATTCGGGTGGAAGAGGCTCTGCACAACATCAATACCCATGAGCAGAATAAAGAGGCGTGCGGTGTCCTTCTGCTTCCGAAGAAGCAGAAGGACGAAGAACGCGCCGTAGAGACCGTACACACCGCCTGACGCACCCACGGCACCCCGGTAGTAGGAGAAGAGGTACACGCTGCAGCCGGCACCCACGGTAGCCGCCATATATACGAAGAGGAACTTCCACCGCCCCATCATGCGCTCGAGGGACACACCGAAGATGAAGAGGTAAATCATGTTCCACACCAGGTGCATCGGATCAGTTTGCGAGTGCACAAACCCGTGCGTGATGAGGCGGTAGTACTCGCCGTGGTGAACACGGGGACCAGACATCATGCCGAGGTTGTGCACCCAACGGAATGGAATAATCTGTTGCAGACCGTACACCACGACGTTAATCAGAATGAGCGTGTACGTAATATGCCAGTGACGGGCGATGAAGGAACGCTTCGGGCTCGAGGCGCCTCCATTGAGGTCACGGTAGCAGTCGGGGCAGACCATGCCCACATCCAGCGCCACCTGGCATTCGCCGCAGACGGTGCGGTTGCAGCGCCCACACTGGGCGTAGCTAACGCGGTCGGGGTGGTTGACGCAGACCGTGGGGCTCTGCCCGTAGCCTGCGTAGTTGGGAAAGTTCTCCACTGACCCTCCAAGGGTTGTGTGCCGGATTTTCCGAAGATTTTTCACGTATTTTCAGGCTTAGTACCTGCCGTTTTGCCATTGCTGCGGGCTCTGCTGCTGAGGAGGCTCGGGCTTATCCACAAGCGGGACAAACAGCAGTGTCAGCAGCACACCACCGACAAAACCACCCGCATGGCATGCGTGGGAAATATTCGACGGGGTCAGAATGCTATAGATGATGTTCGGGGCAGTAATCATGACGAACACTCGTGCGGTGTCCTTCTGCTTCCTGACGATTAGCAGGGTCAAGAAAGAGCCCATGAGACCAAAAAGACCACCGGAGGCACCCACCACGCTGGTGTCAGACGCCAGCACATACACGCCGAAGGCGCCAAAGACGATAGACCCCAGGTACACGAGGAGGAACTTCCAGCGCCCCATCATGCGCTCGAGGGAAACACCGTAGATGAAGAGGTTAATCATGTTCCACACCAGGTGCATCGGGTCGTTCTGCATGTGCAGAAAACCGTAGCTGATGATGCGGTAGTACTCGCCGTGCTGGACGTAGGGCCACCAGATGTTGCCATGCCTAACCACCCATTCGTTGGGAATGATCTGTTGCAGACCGTAAACCGCGACGTTAATCAGAATGAGCGTGTACGTAATGTGCCAGTGGCGCGCCAGGAACGAGCCTTTTGCCTTCGAACCCTGTGCTTTCGAGCTGCCATCAGTGAGGTCGCGGTAGCAGTCGGGGCAGACCATGCCCACATC
>NZ_KV801785.1:20270-39063 GCF_001810515.1 Rothia sp. HMSC075F09 | reverse complement strand
GACATTCGCCGCAGACGGTGCGGTTGCAGCGCTTGCACTGGGCGTAGCTAACGCGGTTGGGGTGGTTGACGCAGACGGTTGGGGTCTGCCCGTAGCCTGCGTAGTTGGGAAAGTTCTCCACTGAACCTCCAGGGGTTGTGTACCGGATCAACCGGGGTGGTGTGCGGGGGATGGCGCGCGCGGGCATATAAGCGCAGGGACCCACCGGAAGAATCCTGGCGGGCCCCTGAACTATACGTGTTTTCTCAACACCTTCAGCAGAATGCTCGTATGAGCCTTCCGATGGGGTTTATTAGAGCTTTTCGATGTCGATCGAGGAGATGACAACGTCCTTGACCGGGCGGTCCTGGAAGCCGGTCTCAACGCCCTCAATAGCGTCAACAACCTTCTTGGATGCCTCGTCGGTAACCTCACCGAAGATGGTGTGGCGGCCGTTCAGCCAAGGGGTCTCAACGGTGGTGATGAAGAACTGAGAACCGTTGGTGCCGGGGCCTGCGTTAGCCATTGCCAGCAGGTAGGGCTTGGAGAAGGAGAGTTCGGGGTGAATCTCGTCCTTGAACTGGTAGCCGGGGCCACCAACGCCCATGCCCAGGGGGTCACCACCCTGAATCATGAAGTCCTTGATGATGCGGTGGAACACGACGTCCTTGTACAGGGGGGTGTTCATGATTTCACCGGTGCGGGGGTGCTTCCACTGACGGGAGCCGTCAGCGAGGCCGATGAAGTTCTCAACAGTCAGCGGTGCGTGGTTGCCGAAGAGCTCGACGACGATGTCACCGTAGTTAGTGTGGATAGTTGCCTTAGCAGTTGCATTAGTCATGGCTCTATTGTGGCACGGGGCGGCGCTCATTCGCCATCTAACATGTTTTTTCGCCCCGGGCGCACCGTTGGGCGGGCTTTTTGGGCGGGAATTGAATATCCTGAGAGGTGAACACTACGCGCGCGGCGGCGTTTTCTGGTCGCTGGCGCATTTCAACCGATGGAGGTCACCCCATGTTCTGCTGCAAGAAGCGTAAGGCACGCAAGGCTGCTAAGGCTCAGGCTATCGTCTCTTCTCTGGCTGCTGTTGAGTCCGCGCTGGAAGGCAAGACCGCTGAGATGTTCGCTGAGAAGCTGACCGGCAACAAGAAGGCCCTGAAGAAGGCTCGTAAGGCTACCGCAAAGACCGTTCGCGCCGCTGAGAAGGAACTGGCTCGTATTGAGCGTAACGGCGGCAAGCGCCCCCGTAAGGGCCTGGCGTTCCTGGGTCTGCTGGTTGCTCTGGGTGTTGCAGGCGCCGCAGCCTACAACGCAGCTCGCCCCGTGGAGGACCCCTGGAAGAACGCATAAGCGTTATTCCCCGCATTTTCTTCTCTACACGTTCTGAGGCGCCGCTAGCGGCGTGAGGGAGCGCATTGTGAGAGATAGCCGCCCGCTAGAGTTTTACTCTGACGGGCGGCTATTAGTTTATTTTTTCGGGGTGTTTGTTTTTTAGGGGGGACAGGGGCGAGAGGAGGAGCTAAAGATAGAGCACTGAATCTCCCCGGGTGCACCCTGCGGTATTTCCCCTAACATACCCGGATATACAAAGAACCCCATGTCTTTCGACATGGGGTTCTCGGTTCAAAAATAAACCGGCGATGACCTACTCTCCCACACCCACAAAAGTGCAGTACCATCGGCGCAAAGAGTCTTAGCTTCTGGGTTCGGAATGGAACCAGGCGTTTCCCTCTTGCTATAATCACCGGAAAGTGGAGGCGAGGGGACTCGAACCCCTAACCCTCTGCTTGCAAAGCAGATGCGCTACCAATTGCGCCACGCCCCCGCGGTGCTCTACTAGTCTATAACACCTATTGTGGCTTCACCAAATCCCCAGGCACATTTTTTTAGTTAGACCCATCACATTACTGAGGGGTTTAGGTAATAACCTCACCCGGCACTGTTGCCTCACGCTTCGTCAGAGCCTGCAGGGGGCCACTAACTTCCTGCAGGTACTTACGAACCGCAGTGCGTTGCGCCTCCTTCGCAGACTCCTCCTTCGATTCCGGCGCCTTGAAGCCCAGCTTGAACGCATCCCACTGGCTCGCCGAGGGGTACTTCTCACGAGCATTCCACACCAGCGAGAACGAGGCCAAAGTGTTCAGCTCCTTCTTCGTGGCAGCCTTCGACAGCACATCAGCAACCGTTGCCACGCGTGAAGACTCGGCAACACTCACCGAAATCTTCGACTGCGCACCCGAGGGCAGGCTCAGCGCCTTCTCCGGAGCCAACTGAATATTCAGATGAATCTGCTGTACCCGCTCATTCTTCAAATCCAGCTCAGCTAGCGCACGGAAACGCTTCATCAGGGATTCATAGTTCTCATCAATCACCACAGCGTTCAGGCGCAGCTCATCCGCAAGCAGCCCCACCTGAGCGTAGCTCGCATTAGTTCCCAGCGCTGCGTTAGCGGTCAGCACCTTCAGCCACTGCTCTTCCTTCAGGGTTGCCGATTCATTCACGCGCAGCGGGCTCACCGGCGCATCCGTCACCGTATTAGCGATGTTCTGCGGGTCATTCGCCGAGTCCACGCCACCGTAGGTGACGCTCAGCCGGTGCAGAGAACCGTAGACAGACAGGTTCGCCAGAGCCGTAGCTGCCGCCGCCAAATCGGCCTGCGCCGCCTCCGTGAGGGAGAAAGAACCCACCAGGCGCAGGTCCTGTTCACCACGCCCCTTACCCACATAGATACGCCCCAGCGACTCAATCTTCAGGTAGCGGGTATCAATATTCTCGCGAACCAGACGCTCACGGCGTGCCAGCAGCTTCTCGTTTGAAACCACCGCCGCCGCATCCTCACCCAACACACCGGTGGCGGCAATCTGCGGCATCGCCGCAAGCACCCCAGCGGCAGCAACCACGCCGCCAGTCAGAAGCAGGGAACGGCGGGGCACCACGAGGCGGCGCACCTGCCCAGCAATAGCCTCTTTAGCGGCATCGACGCGGGTAGAAGGGGTCTTAGCCACAGAGTCCTCAGCGGCAACGGATGCCGCCTCAGAAGAGCCCTGAGAGGCTCCCCGGGTAGAAGTATCGGGAATGTGAGAGTTCTCGGGTTCCAAAGAAGGGGAAGAAGACACAGAATCTCCATGATGCAGGGCGAGCGCAAAGCCCACCAACGGTTTGAGGGGAGTGAAGTCCCTCTAGAATACCGCCCGCACCTATGCGCAGGCCGGCAACCCGCGGCACATCCATCGGAGGGCATAAAGAAAACCTATGGGGTGGACTCAGTCCACCCCATAGGTCACAAACTTCATGAGAGCTCTCAACTCTCACCGCAGGCTATTTAGTTATCCTGCGCAGCCGTAGCGTTCGGAGCCGGAATATTAGCCGATTCAGCAGCCAACTCAGCAATACGGATCTCGCCGGTCGTCGGATCATCGTAGGTCACGTACTCGGTACCGCCAGCCGTAGGCTCAGCGTCCTCGTTCACGTGATTCTCTGCAATCAGGAAGCCGTGCGCACCAAGAATCTTAGCGACGCGGTCAATATCCTGCGGGGTCGGGGTATGATCCACCACTCGACGAATGTACTCATTAATGCGCTGGTCACTCACATACGCCTCACCACGGGCAGCACGGGACTGCATGAGCTGACGAACAACTTCCTGCAGCTGCTCATCGGTCAGACGCATCTTCAAAATAGCCATCACTGCCGCGCGGTCCTGCACCGGAACATCCTTGGGATACCCGACGCTCAGCCAGTCGATTACTCGAGAGATCATGCTCTTATCAGGCATCGAGCCCCTCCTTCGAAGCAGTCATCATATGCAATTTAGTGTTCACGGGATTAGTGGCCTCCACCGGTTACGCCGAAGATATTCCAGCCGAAAGTGTGGTCGATAAAGTCCTTAGCGACCCAGAGAATACCGATGATTACGATTGCTACGATAATAGCAAAAATGCAGAACGCAGCAATCTTCGCCGCCGTTCCCGGAGGCTCAATTTCAACGAGCTTGCCGTCCGCGGTGTACTCGGTACGACCAGCCAGCATACGCAGACCCAGCGCATAGAGCGCCGGAAGGCCCGCGCCAAAGAACAAACCGGCAATCAGCACCGGAATAACCTTGTTCACAATGTCCATCAGATATTCCACGACTACGAACCTGCCTTCTCAGTAGCAAGGGTCTGGGCTTCTGCGGATGCCTCAGCGCTGGTGACTGCAGCGCCTTCCTTTTCATCCCAGTCGCCAGTCACGTTCGAAGCGTCAATGTTGTCCTTCTGGGAATGACGCCACATCAGGAAGCAGAAGATCACCAGCAGAGCGAACACGGTCATTTCGCCAACAAACTGGGTGCCGGTCAGAGCATTCAGGCCGTGACCAATCAACCAGGTCAGAGCACCCACAATCGCGGCAGCCGGCAGGGTAATCAGCCAAGCAACCACCATGCGGCCAGCAACAGACCAGCGAACCTCAGCACCCTTACGACCCAGGCCACTACCCAGAATCGAACCGGACGCCACGTGAGTGGTCGACAGAGCCATACCGAAGTGGGAGGAGGTCAGAATAATCGCAGCGGATGCACCGTCAGCAGCAACACCCTGCGGGGTGTCTACCTCAACGATGCCCTTACCGAGGGTGCGGATAATGCGCCAACCGCCCAGGTAAGTACCCAGAGCAATAGCAATAGCGCAGGAAGCCTTCACCCACAGGGGGATCGCGTCATCGTTGCTCAGAGTGCCCGAAGCAACCAGAGCCAGGAAGATCACGCCCATGGTCTTCTGCGCATCGTTAGTACCGTGCGCCAGAGACATCAGGGATGCGGTCGCAACCTGTCCCTTGCGGAAGCCGCCGTGCTTACGGTCGTCAGCCACCGGGGCAGCAATACGGTAGACCAGCCAAGTGCCGGTTGCCGCCACAATAGCCGCAATGACGGGGGAGAGGACCGCGGGAACAATAATCTTGGACAGAACGCCCATCCACTGCACGCCGTCAAAGCCGATCGCGACAATAGCCGAACCAATCAGGCCACCAAACAGAGCGTGCGATGAGGAGGAGGGAAGACCCAGAAGCCAGGTCAAAACATTCCAGAGGATGCCGCCAACCAGGCCGGTAAAGACGATAAGCATCAGCGCCGGGCCGTCTGTTGTTACATCGATACGATCCAGGTTCACGATGCCGCTACCAACCGAGCGTGCCACCTCAACAGAGAGGAACGCGCCGACGAGGTTCAGGGACGCAGACAGCGCCACGGCGGTCTTAGGCTTCAGCGCACCGGTGGCGATGGAGGTTGCCATCGCGTTGCCGGTGTCGTGGAAGCCATTCGTAAAGTCGAAGGCGAGCGCGGTCAGCACCACGATCACGAGAATAATGAGTTCTGTAGTCACAAGAAAATTATCTGTCGGTTTTCGCGAAATCTAAAGTATTCCGAATTAACACGAAATAACAGATAAACCCACGGCATTGAGCGGATTTTTATGAGGGTTTTACTATAGAGCCCATATTTCAGGGGAAACTCTCCCGATATTCCGCGGAAAAAAGGGTGCACCTATCGGAATGCTTAAGTTGGTTTATGTGGCTTATGCGAGAGTGCGGGGGAGAGGGGTGATTATATCCATCAAGAGGCTAAAGTGTGTTCACCAAGTGTTCACTTTCAGGAACCTCCCAGCTTTCTTTTTGTGACACACCTTTATTATTCAGACCTCATTTAGGTCACCGAGCTACCCACACGGGACACCCCTGTGGGTTTTACGGCGCGGGGCTTTCTGCGGAGCACATTCTCCACAGTAGGGGTTTCCTACAGCCGTGCACATTCGAATATCACGAAGAATTGAATCTATACCCGCGGCGCACGCAGCACATCAACTTCGCGAGGTATTCGCATCTATTCCCCCGCATCACATCAGCAGATACAACAACTTCGGCGAATACAACAAAAAACCCCGCATCTTTCGATACGGGGTCTTTCTCAAAAATAAACCGGCGATGACCTACTCTCCCACACCCACAAAAGTGCAGTACCATCGGCGCAAAGAGTCTTAGCTTCTGGGTTCGGAATGGAACCAGGCGTTTCCCTCTTGCTATAATCACCGGAAAGTGGAGGCGAGGGGACTCGAACCCCTAACCCTCTGCTTGCAAAGCAGATGCGCTACCAATTGCGCCACGCCCCCGTCTCAGCGGAAACCACTGTTTAGTTATTTTTCCAAGCCTTCACGACCTCATTGCTCTGGTACTTTTTCAGAACCATCACAGTAACACACGAAAGAACAGCAAGAATCAATAATTTCTTCATTATTGCCTTTCATAGTGTGGAGTGGGCGTACCAAGAATCGAACTTGGGACCTCTTCGTTATCAGCGAAGCGCTCTAACCGTCTGAGCTATACGCCCTCCTTCTGCGGAATTTCTTCCGTAGAACGAGATATAACTATACAGGTGTTTGAAGGTAACACCAAATCGAAAAAGCATGTTCTGTATCACACTTTAATATTGGGGGTTCCCGAGCATACAGAGCGGGGCATGCAGAACGGGCGGCACCGCCTCCACCAGAGACAGAACCGCCCGCACACAAAGCTCAAAAGCTACAAACTAGGACTCATCACTCAGAGTCAAGGTCACGCCACCAACCAGCTTCGCAGCCAGGTTGTACAGAATCGCGCCAATCATACCCAGCAGAGTAAAGACCACAGTGTTGACCACAGCAAAAATAGTAGTCACCAAAGCAACCTGACCCAGCGAAATCATCTGCGAAATATCCACAGTGGTCGAACCGGTACCCAGCGAGCTAATCAGCTGGTTCACACCGGTAAACGCACCAGAAGCCTGCAGGAACAGCCAGAGAATCACCGAAGCCACGACGGTCACGATACCCAGGGCAATAGACAGCAGGAAGATCAGCTTAGCAACCGACCACGTATCAACCTTCTGAACCACCAGACGCGCACGACGAATCTTCGAACGCGGCGCCGGACGCACCAGCTGACGGCGCGAACCGGTCGGACGCTTAGCGTTTACAGGGCGCTTGCCGACAGGACGCTTAGCGGTACCGCCAGGACGAGCCTGGCCCGAACGCGCCTGAGCCGGGCGACGCGCGCCAGCCTTAGCCGCACCCGAAGACTTAGATGCACCAGCCGACGCCGAACGCTGTGCCGACGCAGGAGAGGAGCTCGCGGGAGTGCTGCTCATTAGTTACCTCCAGTAGCGGTGAGATCGGCAGCCGCCGCTTCACCCTCGTTGTCCGTACCGGGCGCCTCAGAAGACTCCGAAGCCTCGGTGTTCTCAGTGGTTTCATCGTCGCTATCATCCAGCTGACGATCCTGGTTGCGTGCAACACCAATAATAGAATCGCCCTTACCGGGCTTTGCAAAGATAACACCCATAGTATCGCGTCCCTTCGCAGGAACCTCATTCACGTTAGAACGAACGACCTTGCCGCTGGCCATAACCACCAGCACCTCGTCCTCTTCGTCCACAATGAGGCCACCCACCAGGGCGCCACGATCCTCAACTAGCTTAGCAACCTTAATGCCGAAGCCGTTACGGCCCTGCACGCGGTACTCATCCACGCTCGTACGCTTCGCGTAACCACCCTCAGTGACCACGAAGACGAAGGAACCCTCAGTAACCACATTCGCAGAAATCAGCTCGTCGCCCTCACGGAACTTCATACCGGTCACACCGGAGGTCGAACGACCCATCGGGCGCAACGACGCATCATCAGCGTGGAAGCGTAGCGACATACCGTTACGCGACACCAGCAGAATATCGTCCTTATCCGAAACGGTGAACGCCGAAACAACCTCATCGCCCTCACGCAGGTTAATCGCAATCAGGCCGGCAGTACGGTTCGTATCGTAATCGCTCAGGCGGCTCTTCTTCACCATGCCGCCGCGAGTAGCAAGCACCAGGTACTCAGCATCCTCATAGCTCTTCAGCTCCATCACCTGAGCAATATGCTCACCGCCCTGGAACTCCAGCAGGTTCGCAATGTGCTGACCCTTCGCGTCACGACCGGCTTCCTGCAGCTCGTAACCCTTCGCACGGTACACGCGACCCAAGTTCGTGAAGAACAGAATCCAGCTGTGCGTAGTAGTCACAAAGAAGTGCTCCACCACGTCATCACCGCGCAGCGAGGCACCCTTAATGCCCTTACCGCCACGGTGCTGGCTACGGTACTGATCACTGCGGGTGCGCTTAATGTAGCCGCCGCGAGTAATCGTAACCACGACCTCTTCCTCAGGGATGAGGTCTTCCATGGACATGTCGCCGTTGTAGCCGTACATGATCTGAGTGCGACGCTCATCGCCGTAGCGGTTCACAATCTCGCCCAGCTCCTCAGAGATAATCTCACGCTGGCGAGTCTCCGAAGCAATAATCGCGTTGTACTCAGCGATCATGCGCATCAGCTCATCGTGACGATCCTGAATCTTCTGACGCTCCAAAGCAGCCAAACGACGCAGCTGCATGTTCAGAATTGCCTGAGCCTGAGCCTCATCAATCTGCAAGAACTCCATCAGGCCGCTACGCGCCTCATCAGCGGTGGGGGAGCGGCGAATCAGGGCAATGACCTCATCCAGAGCATCCAGAGCCTTCAGCAGGCCACGCAGGATGTGCGCCTCTTCCTCCGCCTGACGCAGACGGTAACGGGTACGACGAACGATAACATCCAGCTGGTGGTTGACCCAGTGGCGCACGAAAGCGTCCAGGGACAGGGTGCGGGGCACGCCGTCCACGATGGCCAGCATGTTCGCGGAGAAGTTCTCCTGCAGCTGGGTGTGCTTGTACAGGTTGTTCAGCACAACCTTCGGGGAAGCATCACGCTTGAGCACAATCACCAAGCGCTGACCGGTACGACCCGAAGTCTCGTCGCGCAGGTCGGCGATACCGGTGACCTTGCCGTCCTTGATGAGCTCAGCAATCTTAATCGCCAGGTTATCCGGGTTCGCCTGGTACGGCAGCTCGGTCACCACAAGGCAGGTGCGACCGTGGATTTCCTCCACGTTGACCACCGCGCGCATGGTGATAGAGCCGCGGCCAGTACGGTACGCATCCTCAATGCCCTTGGTGCCCAGAATCTGCGCACCGGTCGGGAAATCGGGGCCCTTAATGCGCGCCATCAGAGCGTTTAGCAGCTCCTCGTTGGTGGCGTGCGGGTTCTTCAGGAACCACTCCACACCCTCGGCAACCTCACGCAGGTTATGCGGCGGAATATTGGTCGCCATACCCACAGCAATACCCGAAGAACCGTTGACCAGCAGGTTCGGGATGCGCGCGGGTAGAACGGTAGGCTCCAGGGACTTGCCGTCATAGTTGGGCTGGAAATCAACGGTGTCTTCGTTGATGTCACGCACCATCTCAAGAGCAATGGGAGCCATCTTGGTCTCGGTGTATCGAGGCGCTGCAGCACCGTCGTTACCGGGGGAGCCGAAGTTACCCTGACCCAGAGCCAGCGGGTAACGCATAATCCAGCTCTGAATCAGACGCACCAGAGTGTCGTAGATAGCGACATCGCCGTGGGGGTGGAACTGACCCATCACGTCGCCGACCACGCGGGCGCACTTATTGAAGGATCGGTCCGGGCGGTAGCCGCCGTCGTACATCGCGTAGATCACGCGGCGGTGCACGGGCTTGAGGCCGTCACGCACATCCGGCAGGGCGCGGCCAATAATAACCGCCATTGCGTAGTCCAGGTAGGAACGCTGCATTTCGGTCTGCAGGTCCACCTGTTCAATGTGACCGTGGTGGTCTACATTTTCAGCGCCACCGTTGCTAACTACATCAACCTCAGTGGATTTATTCTGCTGTTCTTCGCTCATTACTTTCTCATTCCTCAATGACTCGCTCGGCTATATAGCTCATTTGGCATATTCCATACGGGGCATATGCCGTTTCGGGCTAGATATCGAGGAATCGAATGTCCTTTGCGTTCTGCTGGATAAACTCACGGCGAGCTTCAACGTCCTCGCCCATCAGAACAGAGAAGATCTGGTCAGCCGCCGCTGCGTCTTCCATCTTCACCTGTAGCAGGGTGCGGCGAGCCGGATCCATGGTGGTGTCCCACAGCTCGGTGTAGTCCATCTCGCCCAGCCCCTTGTAACGCTGAATACCGTTATCCTTGGGCAGGCGCAGGTTCTTCGTAGCACCACGAGCCAGAGCCTCATCACGCTCAGCGTCCGAGTACACATAATCGTGCGGAGCGTTCGACCACTTGATGCGGTACAACGGCGGCTGAGCCAGGTACACATAACCCGCCTCAATCAGCGGACGCATAAAGCGGAAGAGCAGAGTCAGTAGCAGAGTCGTAATATGCTGGCCATCGACGTCCGCATCCGCCATCAGAACGATCTTGTGGTAGCGTGCCTTCTCAATATCGAAGTCGTCACCAATGCCGGTACCGAAAGCGGTAATCATCGCCTGAATTTCAGCGTTGGACAGGGCACGGTCCAGGCGAGCGCGCTCAACGTTCAGGATCTTACCGCGCAGCGGCAGAATAGCCTGAGTGTTCGGGTCGCGACCCTGAACAGCCGAACCACCCGCAGAGTCACCCTCCACCAGGTAAATCTCAGAGATCGACGGGTCCTTCGAGGAGCAGTCCTTAAGCTTACCGGGCATGGAGCTAGTCTCCAGCAGGCCCTTACGGCGGGTCGTCTCGCGTGCCTTACGGGCTGCAATACGCGCCTGAGCGGCGGTGATTGCGCGGCGCACGATGTCCTTCGCCACCGCGGGGTTACGACCGAACCAGTCGCCGAGGTGATCGTTCACCTCGCGCTGGGTGAAGGACTTAGCCTCCGAGTTACCCAGCTTGGTCTTGGTCTGACCCTCGAACTGCGGCTCAGAAATCTTAATCGAAATCACCGCGGTCAGGCCCTCACGCACGTCTTCACCGGTGAGGTTATCGTCCTTATCGCGCAACAGCTTGTTCTCACGCGCGTAACGGTTCACCAGCGAGGTCAGAGCGGCACGGAAACCCTCTTCGTGAGTACCGCCCTCGTGGGTGTTAATCGTGTTCGCGTACGAGTAGACGGACTCCTTGTAGGCGCCAGTCCACTGCATCGCCACTTCCAGGCTCATATTGCGCTCAGTGTCTTCGGCTTCAAAGGAGACAATCTCCTCGTTCACGATGGTCTTCGCGCCTGCGTTGAGGAAGTGTACGTAGTCGAACAGGCCGTTGTCGTAACGGTAGGTGACAGTCGTGAAACCCTCAGCGTTCGCGTGCACGCGGTTGAGGATGTTTTCCTTCTTCTCACTCTCTTCAGCAACCTCGTCACCGACGAACTTCTCGCGCTCATCGGTCAGGGTGATGGTCAGGCCCTTGTTCAGGAACGCCATCTGCTGGAAACGGGCGCGCAGAGTCTCAAAGTCGAACTCGACGGTCTCGAAAATCTCGGGGTCCGGGTAGAAAGTCTGGATAGTGCCGGTCTTATCGGACGGCTCACCCTTACGCAGGGGGCCATCCGGCACACCACCGTTGGAGAAGGAAATATGCCATGCGTAGCCCTGACGGTGCACCTCGGTAATCACGCGGGTGGACAGCGCGTTCACCACGGAGATACCCACACCGTGCAGACCACCGGAAACGGAGTAGCCGCCACCGCCAAACTTACCGCCAGCGTGCAGCACGGTCATGACGACCTCAACAGTGGACTTGTGCTCGGTGGGGTGCTCATCCACGGGAATACCGCGACCGTCATCCTCTACGCGAACAGCACCATCAGCCTGGATGGTCACGTCAATTTTGGAGGCGTAGCCGGCGAGCGCTTCGTCGACCGAGTTATCTACGACCTCGTAGACCAGGTGGTGCAGACCGCGCTCAGTGGTCGAGCCAATGTACATGCCGGGGCGCTTGCGAACCGCTTCCAGACCTTCCAGCACGGTAATATCGGATGCACCGTATTCATGCTGCTGTTCAGATGCATTCTGTTCAGATGCCACGAGGCAGAACTCCTTGAGTAGATGATGCAACCGGCAAAGGAAAGCTACGGGCAGCCAAGAGCGGAGCCTAGAACGCCTCACAGAGGGCACAAGAAAGTGCCTGCACAACCCGCGGTGCCGGTGGTACCCATAGGTGGGCACACTTTACGCATTGTCTCTTTTATTTTACCGAGCAAGAGAGCATAAAACCATCTACAAGCGTCACATATTGAGCTTTTTTGGGCACTACCACCCGCTCAAAAGCCCGCTAAGGCGGTTTAGAGTGCCTCAACCCCCTTTTGAGGTAGGGGATACGGTTCACCACTTCGTGGGGGTTGCTGGCGATTCTAAAGCTTTCATAGCGTGCAGAAAAAGGCTTATTTTGACCTAACACCGTTCATTCAGAAGGTGAACGAGCACCAGAGGCACTCAGAAGGCTACCCGTAGGTGTCGCGCACACCGCGCATGCCGGTGGCACGCCGATAGCCTCGCTGGTTCCAGCGTCCGTTGTTCGGACCCAGCACGCGAACCTGAGCCACGACACCATCACCCAGTTCACGGCGGAAAAGTTCGATGAGGTGCCCGTGCATCAGGCGCAGCTGAGTCGTCCAGGCGGTAGAGTCGCACTGGACTTCAACAATGGAGTTTTCGAAGCTGATGGGGCGGGTGTGCGCCGCAATTTCAGGGCCCACGAGCTCAGCCCAGCGAGCCAGCACGCTAGAGACTGCCACGGGCTCTTTCCAGCCGCGAGAACGGATCAGAGCGCTGACGATGCCGCCAAGGGGTTTGGGGTCGCGAGAGCTCTCTCCAGGGCCGCTATAGCCACCCATGACGCGGGGGTCCCACCCCTGCGCTCGCCGCGATTTCTTCTTCGAGGCGGTTCCAGACATGACCGCACCAAAATCGCGCATGATTTTATTCGCAGAGAAGGCATTCAGGGGCGCCTCGCCGCGTTCTTGAGCCGCCACTCGCATACGGGTCAGTAGGGCGGAGGGGGCGTCCACCTCGTCACGGTAGAACTCACCCACGCCGTCAACCTCGCGCGGGTTTTGGGGCTCCGCAAACTGCGGTTCCGCGAATTCATCGAATGTTTCACGTGAAACATGGTTTTGAGGGTGAATGGGGTTACTCATCGCCGTCACCCTCCGCGAGCGCAGAAACGGTCGAATTCGGCTGCCCCGCAGAGTCAGTGACAGGACCAGCGGCAGGCTGCACATACTCGGCGCGCCCCGCCGTCACCGACACCAGGCGGTAGTCGCCCAGCTCCTCCGGAATATCGCTGAGCACCGCGCAGGTAATCAGCACCTGCTCCGCATCGGCAACCATCGCGCCCAGGCGGTGGCGGCGCGCAGAATCAAGCTCCGCAAACACATCATCAAGAATCAGAATCGGCGAAGAACCCACCGAGGAGTCATCCTCAACATGCACAAACCAGGACGCCAACTTCAGCGCCAGAGCAAAAGACCAGCTCTCACCGTGCGAGGCAAAATACTTCACCGGCATACCACCGAGCAGCAGGGTAATATCCTCACGGTGCGGACCCACTAGGGTCACGCCACGCTCAATCTCATCGCGTCGACGCTCCGCAAAACCACGCATCAAAGCCTCCTTGAGGTCCTCAATGCGCATCAGCGCCGCATGCTCGATAGAGCGTTCACCCATGCTCGAAAAAACAGTCGACTCATAGTTGAAACCGACCTCTTTAGAGCCGTCCGTCAGCCCCGCGTAGGCGCGGCGAAGCTGCGGCAAAAAGCGCTGCAACAGACGGAAACGCGCAGAAAGCAGCTGAGCGCCCAGGGTCGACAGTTGCTCATCCCAGACCGACAGGGTACTCAAAGCGTTCTCGTCCCGCGCCTTACGCTGCATGGATTTCAACAACGAATTACGTTGCCGCAAAATCCGCTCATACTCGCTACGGTACCCGGAGACCACCGGACGCAAAGAGCTGGCCAAATCATCCACAAAACGACGACGACCGGCGGGATCCCCCTTCACCAGTTGCAGATCCTCCGGGGAAAACAGCACCGTGCGGGCAATGCCCAGCGCCTCCTTGGCGCGCACTGGCGCGGCACGATTAATGCGCACCCGATTACTCTGCCCCGGAGCAATCTCAAACTCGGTCACTGTCTGCTGCGAACCGCGCACCGTACGGGTGCGAATATAGGCGCGCGAAGCACCCGCTCGAACCAGCGGCCCGTCATGGCTCACACGGTGCGAAGAGAGCGACGCCGCATAGTCGATTGCCTCAACAATATTGGTTTTCCCCACACCATTAGAGCCCAGAAACACCGTAACTCCCGCCGAAAGAGGCAGGCTCAGCAGGGCGTAGGTACGGTAATCCAACAACGAAATATGGTCAATATACACCGGAGCAGCTCCTTTCACGGGGTTTCACATACGGGGTCGCAGGGGTTCACAGCGCCAGCTGGCGGGCACAGTGCGCAGGCCAAAATACTGTGGTTTTCCGCACGGATGAGCACAGAAAAAACAGCGCAACCCCGCACATACCCACGATGCATAGGGCACCGAAAGACGTGCGGGGTAGCGACGCTGAAACTAGTTCGACGGCAGGCGAACCGGCATCAGCAGGTAACGGTAGTTGCGGTCATCCTCAGCCAGAGGCTCATCCTGACCGGAAATTACGGCAGGCTTCGGCGCATCGGTGAAGGAGAAACGAACGAACTCGGTACCAAAAACCTTCAAACCATCCGAGAGGTAGGCGGGGTTGTACGCAACGGTGATGTCATCACCGGACAGGTGCGCCTGCAGAGTCTCGGATGCCTGAGCCTCATCACCGCGGCCGGCATCAATAGCAACCGAACCCTGAGTGAACTTCAGACGCAGGGGAGTGTTGCGTTCCGCCACGAGGGAGATACGGCGAGCAGCCTCAGCCAGGTCGGAGGTGCGAACCACCGCGTGAATCGGGGTCTGTTCGGGGAACAGCGCACGGATGTTGGGGTAGTCGCCGTCCATCAGAACGCTGGTGGTGCGGCGGGTACCCGCTGCGAAGCCGATCAGCTCACCCGCTGCGGGCAGGGCGATAGACAGATCGCCGGAACCGGAGAGGGTGCTACCGACCTCAGAGACGGTCTTAGCCTTCAGCAGCACAGCCGCCTGAACGTCAGGGTTGGTCGGGTTCCACTTGATTTCGCGCATTGCCAGGCGGTAGCGGTCGGTGGCGAGCAGGGTCATGGTATCGCCATTGATTTCTACGCGGATACCGGTCAGCAGCGGCAGGGTCTCATCCTTGGACACCGCAATCTGAACCTGCTTGACGGCTTCAGCGAATTCGGCGCCGTCCACGGTACCGGAAATTTCGGGAAGCTCAGGAAGCTCGGGGTAGTCCACGACCGGCATGCCAGCGAGCTGGAAGTTAGCGGAACGGCAGTGAATACGAATCACGGACTCATCTGCGGTGAACTCGACGGGTGCGTTCGGTAGGGAGCGGCAAATTTCTGCCAGGATCTTGCCGGGAACCAGGCACACGCCTTCTGCTTCAACATCGGCTGCAATGACCTGGCGGGCGCTGGTCTCGTGATCGAAGCTTGCGATGCTGACCTCACCTGCGGAGGCGGTAATCAGCAGACCGTTGAGTACGGGGGAGGTGGGACGCAGCGGAAGTGAGCGTGCCGTCCAGCCGACTGCTTCGGCAAGGACATCGCGTTCAACGGTGAATTTCATCGAGAAGGCGCCTTTCACGGAATTGGAGAGTCATTTTGGGGCGCACGTAAAGCTTATGGGCGAAAGAGCCGGAAATATCGCGTGCTCTGGTGCGCAGTACATCTTCCCGCGCGCGCGTCTATCCATCCTACCGGATTTTGTAATTACACAGAGACACAGAGGTCGCTCCTGCAGCGAAAAATCGGGTGAGATGAGGCATGTAGGGTCACTGTATTTTTGTAATTACAAAGATAGGCGGAAGGCGTATCAAACCTAGTCGAAAACAGGTTCGAATTAGGTGATGGTTCGGTGTTGGTTTCTTCTTCAAACCCAACCTTCAAATCCAACCCAAAAGATAGAGTGCAGCTATCGATCCAAATCCGCGAAAATCTACGTTTTCAGTAAGGGTGCACAGAAAAACCTGAAACAGCCCGGTTGGTCGAGCAGAACTACTTGTTATGGGGAGGATTTTTTCTTTAAGTACAGTAGTATTGTTAACGCTTGTGGAAACGGTGGAAAACCCCTTCCTTGCCTGCAATGACGCGGAAGTAGCCTGTGGACATTAAGTGGAAGAAACCACTCAACGCTGAGGATGCATTGTGTATGGATATTTATACATTTCCTCGATTCCACACCTTTTGAATATTCATGCACTTAACGTCCACACGAACGCATGAGTTAAAGCACAGCTTATCCACACCCCGAAAATCCAGTGTTGAGAGTCGCTAAAATCCTCGAATCTAGCCTGAAATCCCCGCCCCGAAGCCTATAAAACACCTAGTCGAGGCACAAAATAAGCTACGGGACAGGGACAAAAACACATCTAGCCGGCGGCGCGCTGCTCCTGGCGAATCAAATTCGTCAGCTCAGTCACCTGATTGAAAATCGTTTGACGCTCCGCCATCTGCGCGCTCACCTTACGCACCGCGTGCATCACCGTCGTATGGTCGCGGCCGCCCAAATCGTTACCAATACGCGGCAGGGACATCTCGGTCAGCTCACGCAGAAGATACATCGCCACCTGGCGCGCATTCGTGAGCGTACGGGTGCGAGACTTCGACTGCATATCCTCAATGGACACATCAAAATACTTCGCCACCGTCGCCAAAACCAGCGCCGACGTAATCTCCGCACCACCGGTATCAGAGAGCAAATCCTTCAGATAGGTCTCAGCCTCAGCCAGGGTAATGGGCTCCGGCGGCTTCTTCATCGAGGCGGCAGCGCTCGCACGAATCAGAGCGCCCTCCAACTCGCGAATATTGGCCGTGACATGGGAAGCAATGTACTCCATGACGTCATCTCGCACCGGCAAAATCTCGTTCTGAGCCTTCTTCCGCAGAATCGCGATACGAGTCTCCAGCTCCGGAGGCTGCACATCCACGTTCAGGCCCGAACCGAAACGCGAACGCATACGCTCAGCGAAACCGGTCAGCTGCTTCGGCGGCAAATCAGAGGTAATCACGATCTGCTTCTGGTGGTTGTACAGGGCGTTAAACGTATGGAAGAACTCCTCCATCGTCGCCTCTTTACCCGCCAAAAACTGGATATCGTCAATCAGAAGAACGTCAACATTGCGGTAAATCTGCTTGAACGACGAACCCTCATCATCACGGATCGAGTTAATGAAGTCATTCGTGAACTCCTCAGAATTCACGTAGCGCACCCGCAAATTCGGGTACAGATACTTGGTGTAGTGGCCAATCGCGTGCAGCAGGTGGGTCTTACCCAGACCCGAACCGCCGTAGATGAACAGCGGGTTGTAGACAATGCCGGGCTGCTCCGCCACCGCGAAAGCGCTCGCGTGTGCAAAGCGGTTGGACTGACCAATCACGAAGGTGTCGAAGGTGTAGTTCGGGTTCAGTCGGGCAGAGCTATCCCAAGTCGGCGCGTTTTCCGGGTCTTCATGCGGATGCACCTGCTGGGCCTCCGGTACCGCCGGGGCGTCCGGAACGAAAGTGGGTGCCGGGTACTCGCGAGGCGCACCCGCGACAGAAGCCGCCGGCTGCTGTGCGGAGGGGAATCCGGTACGCTCCGCCTCCAAAGCCTGCAGGGAGGGGCGGGTGACCTGCTCATCGGCGGGCACTTCGTAATGGTCAGGGCCCGGATGCGGCTCGGTGTAGTACTCAAAAGCGCGCGAACCGGCGGGCGCCTCAGGATGTGCAGAAGCCGCCGGAACGACAGCAGGTGCATGCGACTGCTCAGCAGGCACCTCACGCTCACCATGGAAAACGTCCTGACTTGCAGGTTCAACCGGAATCATCGACTCATTCACATCGAAAAGCGCGGTAGTCGACGGGCCAAATGCCTCGTGCAGAGCCGTACGGAACGAAGCGCTAATCTGCTCCTCAAAGACCGCACGGGTGAGCTTATTCGGCACCTCAATGATGAGGCGAGAAGAACCCATCAATCCCTGAGGCTGCGCAAGATTCACGAAACCGCGCTGACGTGCCGTCACCGCCGGATCGGCGGCAAGAATGGAGAGCAGATGCGCCCAGCGCGCCTGAAGGGAGTCGGTCATGAAATTCTTTACTTTCACTCGATGTGAAGCGGTGGTGCAGTAAAGAAATCATGCCGGAGGCCACCGCGAGGTCATTAAGATTCTACCCGCTTAATACACAGGAGGAGAAAGTTATCCACAAGAGTTTTCCACACGGTGGAAAACTTGTAATTACAGAAGTGGATAAGTGGTGGATTTAAGTGCATAACAGGTCTTCTTCCCTGATATTTAGCGGAAAACTCCAAAAGCTCAAGGGTGTGGATAACTTAGTGGTAGTAGGGGGTTTGGGTGGGATATGCACCGTAGTGGATACCGTACTGCCGTAAATATCCCCAGGTTTACGTCCCAAGAGTACGCAGTATCTCCACAGCCTGTATACCCGCCGCAATCACCGCCTCCACGCCACAAACGAGCCCGGAATCACGCGGAAAAAAGCGTTAAGAACTTGATTTACGCCCTCCACTCTTCTAAAGTTGTGCTGTTGTGTGTGCACCGCCTACTGCGAATAGTCGCGGTACCTCCGTGCACCAAGAAGCGTACGGTTCCGATACCCGTGAGGGCACGAACCGCAAAAATCAAGGAGACAAAGTATGAGCAAGCGTACTTTCCAGCCGAACAACCGCCGTCGCGCTAAGAAGCACGGCTTCCGTCTGCGTATGCGTACCCGTGCAGGCCGCGCGATTCTGTCGAGCCGCCGCGGTAAGGGCCGCGCAAAGCTCTCGGCCTAATCACGGCATATAGTTCGCCCGCCGATGCACACGCATCGGCGGGGG
>NZ_KV801785.1:0-20170 GCF_001810515.1 Rothia sp. HMSC075F09 | reverse complement strand
CCCCCCGCCGATGCACACGCATCGGCGGGCGAACTATCATTAAGCGTGAAATACACGCGGAGGTCAGCTCACCACATGAGCCGAATCTCCCACACTACGTAAAGGGGAACACGTGCTGCCTCAACGGCACCGTATGCGCACCAGCGCAGAATTCTCCCACGCCTTCCGTTCCGGCATCCGTACAGGACGTCGGAACATCGTTGTATCTACGGCGAAAAATCCTGGAAAAACAACCCAGGTAGGTTTCATTGTGTCGAAGGCGGTGGGCAACGCAGTCACACGCAATCTGGTCAAGCGCCGGTTGCGTGAACTTGCCGCGCTCACCTGCGCCGCGCATCCGGAAGGCTACGCCATTGCTGTGCGAGCGCTTCCCGCCTCCGCGAGCGCCAGCTGGGATCAGTTGCGCCGCGACTACGAATCGGCACTCGAGACCGCGTTCGCTAAGTTCGACCTGCCTCAGAGCAAGGAGAAGCCGTGAGTCGTTCCCAGCGTGACCGCTGTGAAGAACGCTTCCACGCGCATCACAGCGGCACCTATAGCGCATCTGCCGAGACTCTGGGCCCCGACGAGCTGCTGGCACTAGCACCTAACGAATTCGTAAGGCCTGAAACTTTCCTGCAGGCTCTCTACGTTTTACCGCAGAACCTGCTGATCGTGTGCATGAAGGCCTACCGCAAGGTCGTCTCCCCCCTCTACGGGGATGTGTGCCGCTACTACCCGACCTGCTCAGCCTACGCTCTGGAGGCGCTAACCACCCACGGTGCGATGGGCGGGCTTTCCCTGACGGTGCGCCGTATTCTGCGGTGTGTTCCCTGGGCGACCGGAGGTATCGACCCAGTCCCGGAGGGGAAGCGTACTTTCGCTCCCGGAGCAGAACCGAAAATTATTCTGCTCAACCACCCCCATCTTTACACCCCTCACACCGGTGGTGACGCCCGCCCTGAGTAGGCGGCGCCTCCCACACAATGACTTAGCCGAGTCCTTAAGGAGTATTCCCGCGTGAATATTTTTGATTTGATTCTTTGGCCGTTTAAATGGATCGTCTCCGTGGTCCTGTGGCTGTTCCACACTCTTTTCACTTCGCTGGGTATGGACCCGGCGTCCGGCCTGACTTGGGTTCTGTGCATTATCTTCCTGACCCTGGTGATGCGTACCCTGACCATCCCGCTGTTCGTCAAGCAGATTAAGGCGATGCGCGGTATGACCGCAATGCAGGGCGATATGGCGAAGCTGCAGGAGAAGTACAAGGGTAAGAAGGACCAGCTCTCCCGCCAGGCCATGGCCCAGGAACAGATGGAAATGTACCGTAAGCACGGTACGAACCCCTTCGCCTCCTGCCTGCCGATTCTGGCTCAGATGCCGATCTTCTTCGGTCTGTACCAGGTGCTGATGAGCGTGCCCACCGCAGCGCAGAATAACCAGGGCGTGCTCATGCTGCCGGCTGAGCTAGTGCATCAGTTCAACGACTCCCAGATTTTCGGTGCTCAGCTCTTCGCGACCATGATGCACCCGGGGGCTGGCGACGCCACCGCGACCGTTGTTCAGGCGGTCATCATGATTGTTCTGATGAGCGCCACCCAGTTCTACATCCAGAAGCAGCTGAGCGTGAAGAACATGTCGGAGGCTGCTCTGAACTCCCCGATGTTCCGTCAGCAGCAGATGATTATGTACATCTTCCCGATCATCTTCGCTGTTTCCGGTATCAACTTCCCCCTTGGTGTGCTGTACTACTGGACCGTCTCGAACCTCTGGTCGCTGGGTCAGCAGTGGTGGGTTATCCGCAACAACCCGACCCCCGGTTCCCAGGCCGAGCGTGAGCTGAACGCCCGCCGTGCGGCGAAGGGCCTGCCCCCGGTGGGTAAGACCCGCGAGCAGCACGAGAAGGACCTGCAGGAGGCGCGTGAGCGTGCCGCAGCCGGTCAGCGCCAGCAGCCGGTGAGTAAGAAGCGCCAGAAGCAGCAGCGCAATAAGCAGAACGGAAAGAAGTAGTTTTCTTCCGTGATTCGGGCCGGGTTCTCGCCACGTGTGGCGCGGGCCCGGCGCCGTGTATGAGATACTTTTTACCCCTAGGACACCCCTCCGAACACCCCGAGGATTATTGTGACTGAAGCTATGGAATATGAGGACGAGCAGCTCGTTGAGGAGCAGCTGGTAGAGGAGCCCTTTGAGGGCGAAGAAGACGATTTTGAGGACATCGACGAGGAAGGCGATATCGCCGCTGACTACCTCGAAGAACTCCTCGATATTGTCGATATGGACGGCGACATTGATATTGAGGTGCGCAATAACCGCATCTACCTGTCGGTCGTTAATGACGATGACGACAATGAGGAACTGCGCCACCTGGTTGGCCGCCACGGTGAGGTTCTGGAGGCTCTGCAGGAGCTGGTGCGCCTCTCCGTCCTGGCTGGTAATGGTACCCGTTCCCGCCTGATTCTGGATGTTGCCGGCTACCGTGCTGAGCGTCGTGAGCAGCTGGAGAAGATTGCCGCTGATGCGATTGAGAAGGTGCGCACTACCGGTCGCGATGAGCACATGAAGCCGCTGAGCCCGTACGAGCGTAAGGTCGTGCACGATGTGGTGGCTGCTGCTGGCTTGTACAGCGAGTCTGAGGGCGAGGGCCCCCGCCGTCACGTGGTGATTTCTCTTCCCGAGGTAGGAGCCTAGTATGGAGACTTTGATGGTTACTCTCAACGAGAGTGAGCGCGCCGCAGCGGAGGCTGTGTTCGGTGAGCGTCTGCCTTTAGCGGAGCGCTACGTGCAGCACCTGGCGACGACCGGTATTGAGCGCGGTCTGATTGGCCCGCGTGAGGTGCCGCGCCTGTGGGCTCGCCACGTGCTGAACTGCGCCGTGGTGCAGGAATACATCGCGCCGAATGCGTCGGTTGCCGATGTCGGTTCGGGTGCCGGTCTGCCCGGCCTGTGCCTGGCGATTGCCCGCCCGGATTTGAAGCTGACTCTGATTGAGCCTCTGGAACGCCGTGTCATCTGGCTGAATGAGGTTGTCGAGGATCTGGGCCTGGAGAACGTGACCGTGCTGCGCTCGCGTGCTGAGCAGGCTGTGGGCGCTGTGGAGGCCGATGTGGTGACTGCGCGTGCTGTGTCCGCTCTGGTGGGCCTGCTGGACATTACTCTGCCGATTCTGCGCGGCACCGGTGAGCTGCTGGCTCTGAAGGGTCGTAGCGCCGCGGAGGAGATTACTAAAGCGAAGAAGAAGCTGAACCGTTACGGTGCGCGTGAGACCGAGATTCTCACCGCCGGCGGCGATCTGCTGGAAGAGCCGACGACGGTGGTTCGAGTTCGCCTCTAAAGGTTTCGTCCTGAATGGGCGGTACCGCAATGAGCTAGTGAATAGGCTGGCTTACGCGGTACCGCCCATTTTTTGTGTGCAGGTTTGCCGGGGTGCGTTGAGTGTTCGCATCCGCAGAGTACATAGAATGACCTCTCGCGTGGAGTATTGACCTGATGCCGGGTACCCTTAAGAGAGGGTGAAACCTTAGACTCTTCTACATCAAAGCCTGCTGGTTCACTAGGGGGTCCCGAGTCCTTCACGAACCACTCAGGCACCACCAATGTTTCACGTGAAACACTGCAGGCTTCATCACCTCACGGAGTATGTTTCACGTGAAACATGCTGAGATGAGCGAACGGTGGGGGAGTGGAGGGTAAATCCTCCTCGCGTACACATGCCGCAGAGTATTGCCACACGCGAGGCATCAAAAGAAGCATCACCGTAGACACACCACCCGGAATATGGAAGGCACCCGATGACTCCTCAAGCTCAGAAATCTGTTGCAGATTTGCTCCCCAAGCCTGTGCATACGCGTGTCTTCACCGTGTCGAACCAGAAGGGCGGCGTGGGTAAAACCAGTACCGCCGTGAACCTCGCAGCTGCGCTCGCGGAGGCGGGGCTCAACGTCCTGGTGATTGATAACGACCCGCAGGGTAACGCCTCGACCGCACTGGGCATCGAACACGGCGTAGATGTTCCCAGTGTCTACAACGTTCTGATTGAGGATAAGCCGCTTTCTGAAATTGTTCAGGAATGTCCCGATATGCCCGGCCTGTTCTGTGCCCCCGCCAATATCGACCTCGCGGGCGCGGAGATCGAGCTGGTCTCCCTGGTGGCACGCGAGACTCGCCTCAAAAACGCCCTGATGGACTACACCGAATGGCGCGAGAAGCAGGGCATGGAGCGCCTGGACTATGTCTTCATCGATTGCCCGCCGAGCCTCGGTCTGCTGACCGTCAACGCCTTCGTCGCGGCAGAAGAGATTCTGATTCCGATTCAGTGCGAGTACTACGCTCTGGAAGGCCTGAGCCAGCTGCTGAAGAATATTCAGATGATTCAGAAGCACCTGAACTCTAAGCTGCGCATCAGCACGATCCTGCTGACCATGTACGATGCCCGCACCAACCTGGCGTTCCAGGTGGCTGAGGAGGTGCGCGAGCACTTCCCGGAGGAGACTCTGAGCGTGAAGATTCCTCGCTCGGTTCGTATCTCTGAGGCCCCCAGCTATCAGCAGACCGTCATTACCTACGATTCTTCGTCGACTGGTGCTCGCGCCTACCGCGAAGCGGCGCAGGAACTCTCGCGCCGATCCGCATAATCTAAATCTTTTGAAATGAGCCCTTTTGAATTGTCTATCGATGATTCAAAAGGGCTCATTGCGTGCGGTATTTTCTGGGTGAAACACGAGAAAACAGCCTTAGAGAATTAATTATCGGGAATAATTTGGATTATGTGCTGTGCAGTTTTCACTCCTGCTTTCGGGTGCTTATTTCGTTTACACTAGATGAAGAAGAAAAAATGAGCGGGCTCGTCCGGGAGTCCTAAGGAGTAACGATGGCTGAAAAGCGACGCGGCTTGGGTCGTGGCCTGGGGGCGCTGATTCCTCAGAGTACGAAGAATTCTGGTAATGCTGAGGCGAAGGCAGTCGAAAAGACTGCTGCAGTAAAGACTGCACCCAAGAAGGTGTCTACTCCGATTGAAGAGCCGATGACTGACGGTCTCTTTGAAATGGCTCACGAGGCTAAGCCGGAGAAGCAGCGCAAGAGCGCTAAAGCTGAGTCTGTAGAAGCTAAGCCTGCTGAAGCTGCACCCGCTCAGGAAAAGCCTGTTGAAGCTCAGAAGGTAGAGGAGAAGGTCGAAGCTTCCACCCCCTCGCAGGATGTTTCACGTGAAACATCGAAGAAGAAATCCCGCGTGGACATGGGTGCGGCACTGCGCAATACCACCCTGACTCGCCGCCCGGTGGACTTCTTCTTTGGTGAAGATGTCTCCACCCCGCAGTCCGCTTCCGAAGAGCAGGGTGGCCTGGTTCCGGTTCCCGGCGCCCAGTTTGCTGAGCTGAACGTTCGCGATATCCACCCGAACCGCAAGCAGCCCCGAACCGACTTTGATGAGCAGGACATGGAAGAGCTCATCCACTCGGTACGTGAGATTGGCGTTCTGCAGCCGATCGTCGTGCGTCCCTCGCGCGAAAACGGCGCCGAAAAGTATGAACTGGTCATGGGTGAGCGCCGCTGGCGTGCAACCCAGGCGGCTGGCCTGAGCACCATCCCGGCGATTGTTCGTGAGACCGAAGATGGCGATCTTCTCCGTGATGCCCTGCTGGAGAACCTGCACCGCAGTCAGCTGAACCCCATTGAAGAGGCGGCGGCGTACCAGCAGCTCATGGAGGAGTTCGATACTACTCAGGAGCAGTTGGCTAAGCGCATTGGTCGTTCTCGCCCCCAGATTTCGAATACGATTCGTCTGCTGAAGTTGCCGGCTCTGGTGCAGCGTCGCGTTGCGGCGGGTATTCTCTCCGCTGGTCACGCTCGTGCCCTGCTGGCTCTGACGGACCAGGCTCAGATTGAGACTCTCGCACAGAAGATTGTGAATGAGGGCCTGTCGGTTCGTGCGACCGAGGAGTTGGTGAACCACGCATCCGGCGCTGCGGAGGTGAAGGAGCGCAAGACTCCTCAGCCTCAGAAGCACCGTGAGCGCCTGGATTATATTGCGGAGGCTTTTGCTGACAAGCTCGATACTTCGGTGAAGATTTCGCTGGGTGCTCGCAAGGGTAAGATGACCATCGAATTTGCGAATGTTGAGGATCTGAACCGTATCATCCGCGTTTTGGATTCTGATTTCTCGGGCTAAATTTTCGCGTAAAACAATATTTAGCAACTGAAATCAGTTGTATATACAAAAAACCCTCGGTGATGTTTCACATGAAACATCACCGAGGGTTTTTCTTTAGCTTCTCGAAAGATTAGCCCAGGTGCTCGGAGAACTCAGCCAGCAGAGCGGGCTTCGTCTTAGCGCCTACGGTCTTCTTGACGACCTCGCCACCCTTGAAAAGGTAGATGGCGGGAATAGAGGTAATGCCGTACTTCATAGCGGTATCGCCATTCGCCTCAACATCCACCTTGACCACGTCGACCTGACCGGCGTACTCGCCAGCGATCTCGTCAATCACGGGGCCAACCATGCGGCAGGGGCCGCACCATTCAGCCCAGAAGTCCACGATAACGGGCTTGTCGTTCTTCAGAACCAGTTCGTCAAAAGTGGCATCAGTTGCCTGCTGTGCACTGCTCATGGAGTGCTCCTTTCTGACACGGGGTGGATTCCCCAGCGAGTAATACGAATAGTTTAGAGGTTTTCGAGGTAGTGCTGCGCGTCCAGAGCGGCAACAGCACCGGAACCGGCAGCAATAATTGCCTGGCGGTAGGTCGGGTCAATCACGTCACCGGCAGCAAAAACGCCGGGAACGGAAGTCTTCGAAGAACGACCCTGAACCGCGATGGTGTGGTTCTCGGTAATCTCCAGCTGGTCACGTACCAGTTCCACGCGAGGATCGGAGCCAATAGCGATGAACAGACCCTGAACAGCCAGCTGGCGCTCAGAACCGTCCTTGGTGTTGGTCAGGGTGATCGACTCGAGGTTGCTCTCGCCGTGAACGGCGGTGACAGCCGAGTCCCAGACAACCTCAATCTTCGGGTTGTTGAACACGCGGGTCTGCATGATTTCCGAAGCACGGAAAGAGTCGCGGCGGTGCACCAGGTACACCTTGGATGCGAAGGTCGTCAGGAACAGCGCCTCCTCCAGCGCGGAGTCGCCGCCGCCGACCACTGCGATTTCCTTGTCCTTGAAGAAGAAGCCATCGCAGGTTGCGCACCAGGAGACGCCGTAACCGGAGAGTCGGTCTTCGCCCTCGATGTTGAGCTTACGGACCTGAGAACCGGTGGTCATGATGACGGTCTTCGCCAGGTGAACGGCGCCGTCTGCGGTGTAGACCTTCTTCACGTCGCCGGTGAGTTCGACCTTTTCTACGTCCTGGTAGCGGATGTCCGTACCGAAACGCTCAGCCTGCTGGCCGATGTTCTCCATCAGCTCGGGGCCCTGGATGCCCTGAATGAAGCCGGGGAAGTTCTCCACCTCGGTGGTGTTCATGAGGGCGCCGCCGGGTGCCAGGGAGCTTGCGAAGAGGACGGGCTTCAGCTCGGCGCGTGCCGCGTAGATTGCCGCGGTGTAGCCGGCGGGGCCGGAGCCCACAATAATGACGTTGTGGACGGTTGCGTCGGCCTTAACCTCGGCTGCCGGTGCGGCTTTGGTGGCGGGCGCGGATGCGAGGTTCAGATTGCCCAGGGCGGAGCCTCCGAAGAGGCCTCCCAGATTCTCAGTCATCAGATATATCTTTCCGTTGTAGGTCTTTCGTTCTGCCCCTATAACAGGGCTTTATCCTCGATTATTCCATTTTTGGGGGACCCTTATCCAGATACTCCGCGCACTGTGAATCTTTGAGTAGCCACCCTGCCATAAAGAGTCATAAATAGACATCAAAAAGGGCGGGGCTTCCGAACTGTTGAGTTCAGAAGCCCCGCCCTTGTGTCTGGGGCGTGAGCGCACTGTCGGCGTCGCGTTATGGGTTGATTAGTCCACCTTGATTTCGTTGATGCGCAGACCGTAATTCCACGTTCCAATCGGCAGGGAGAGGCGGGGCAGCTCGTTGACCACGATGATCACGTAGGCACCCTTTTCTGCGCTCTGCTTGGAGGTGTCCAGGGTGACGACTGCATCCTTGCCTTCGAAGGTGCCCTTGCCGACCTCAACCGCACCGTCCAGGGATGCAGAGCTGTTGGTGTAGACGGTGAAGGAGCCGCCGGTGCCGGTGTTCTGCTGGATGGTCAGCTTGGAGACGACGGTGGGGGTCTGCAACTTCAGTGCCAGGCCGAATTCCTTGATGGTGCCGGCGTAGTTGGCGGTGCCGAAGCCGTAGCTGATCCATGCGGTGTTGGCGTTACCGTCGGTCAGGTTCGGGATGAGGGTGTCCATGTCGTTCATGAACGTGGGGTTCGAGGGCACGAAGCGAGCCACGGACGCGATCTTCGCCGGTGCGTTCGATGCCTTAGCGGTCGGGGATGCCGATGCGCTGGCGTTTGCCGCAGCCGATTCGGAGGCGGACATAGAGGACTTGGGGGTGTGCGGTGCGGCTGCCTGGTTGGAGCCGATTGCGCCCAGGGAGGTGAGGATACCGCCTGCGACGATGACGAGCAGCAGGACTGCTGCCAGGGCGACGGCCCAGGTGCCGCGGCTGCCGTCTTCTTCGTCTTCGTCATCCTCGTAGATGCTGGTGGGTTCGGAGTACGCGGTGACGGCTGCGCTGTCGGATGCGTTCCAGTTCTTGGCAGCGGTGATGCTCTCCTGGTTGGCGCTGGAAGCAGAGACCTTCTCGTAGGTGTTGGGGGAGCTGCCGCTTTCGGAGTCGCCGAAGATTTCGGTGCCCAGCGCGTCTTCTGCGTTGGAGAGTGCGTGGTTTTCGACCAGCAGGGTGTCCAGCAGGGTGTCGGGGCGGGTGTGGGAGGTGACGAGGTAGCGGCTACCTTCGGGGGTGATGCCCAGGTCGAGAATCTGGATGTTGCCGCGTGCGTTGGTTGCGAGCGCGCGGGAGTTTGCTTCCAGCAGTGCGCTGCGGCTGGGCGATGCGACGACGACCGAGACCTTACGGTTGAGAATCTGGTCGGTGCCTTCAAGCACCATGTCGGATTCTGCCGTAATGATGATGTGTGCGGTGATCTCGTAGCGGCCTCCGAGGACCGATCCGACCGGAATCTGTTGCGACAACGTGTTCTCCCGAGGTGGTTTCATAGTGCCTGCCGTGTGGCGGGCCCTGACTATTAGATTCTACCCGGCATTGAAGGATGCTGGGGCTGAGTGATAGTTTGTGGCGTCCGGGTGGTTGCCTGTGTCCTCTGCGGGCCCCGGCGTGGGGTGAGGTGGGTGCACGGGCAGCTACCCGGGTTGGGCGTTGTGTGCTGCTTTAGCGGCGGGCAAAACGCTCAAGTTTGGAGGTGAGGGGCGCCAGTAGTGCGTTGGCTTCCTTGACGCGGAAGATCTGTATGCCGGCGAGGTATGCCAGGCCCATGACGGTGCCGCATACGGCGAGGGTGATGATTGCGGTGAGCTTGGAGGCCCAGGCGAATCCGTCGAGCTGGTAGCCGCCGAGCAGCCAGAGCGCGATGGCTGCGATTCCGCCGGCGAAGAGGGACGCGAGGGTGGTGCGGGCGTAGGTGCTGACGATGCCGCGCTGGCCGTAGTAGCCGAGGCGGCGGCGGACCATGTGGTGGCTGATGAACAGGATCAGGATGTTGTGCACCGGGTAGATGAAGGCGAGCATATACACGGTGTACTGTGCGTCGAGCAGGGACGCTGCGAAGCTCATGATGACCATGATGATGGCGGAGTACACCTGGATGCGGAAGGGGGTGCGTGCGTCTTCGCGGGCGTAGAGCACGCGGCTGTAGAGGTAGTTGATGGTGAGGGTGGGGGTGCCGAGCGCGGTGATGACGATGAGCTTGGCGATGATGGTTGCTGCGATGGGGTCGCCGCCGCTGAAGAGCACGGCGACGGGGCCTGCGAGTACCATGAGTGCGACCATGCAGAAGACGGTGGCTACTGCTGCGTTGCGTAGGCCGTGGGAGAGTGCGTAGATGACGCTGTCGCTGTCGTCGGCGATGGCGGAGGCGCTCATGCGGTTGAAGAGCACGGTGGCGATGGAGATGCCGATGACGCCGTGTGGGAGCATGTACAGCATGGAGGCGTAGTTGAGTGCCTGCAGGCCGGGGATTTGGATGCCGAGGGCGGCGTAGTGTTCGCGCTGACCGACGATGCCTGCGGCGACCTTGGTCATGTAGAGGAATGCGAGGTTGGAGATGATGCCGGAGGCGAGGGTCCAGGCGGCGAGCTTGGAAGCTGCGCGCAGGCCGATGCCTCGCCACGCGAAGTCGGGCTTGAGGCGCAGGCCGAGCTTGCGTAGGGGGATGAACAGGACGAGCGCCTGCATGATGACGCCGAAGGTGGAGGAGCCTGCGAGCACGAGGGTCTGTGCGTTGGTCCAGTTGTCTACGGTGTGAATCGGGTTGGGGTTGGGGGTTTGTGCGCCGAAGAGGAAGATGAACAGGATCAGCGACAGGATGGTGATGACGTTGTTGAGTACGGGCGACCACATGTAGGCGCCGAATGCGTCTTTGGCGTTGAGGACCTGTCCGATGACGGTGTAGAGGCCGTAGAAGAAGATTTGGGGTAGGCACCAGAGGGAGAAGATGAAGCCGAGCTGCCGTTGTTCGGGGCTCCATCCTGAGCCCATAATGCTGATGATGGGCCAGGCGCAGGCGACAGTGATAATGGTGATGAGGCCGATTGCGGTGACGGTGAGGGTGACGAGTTTGGAGATATATCGTGCGCCGCCGTCTTGTGCTTTGGCCGCCTTGATGATTTGGGGTACGAGGACTGCGTTGAACACGCCGCCTGCTACTAGGACGTAGATGAGGTTGGGTAGGGTGTTGGCGGTTTCGAAGACGTCGCCGACGGTTGAGAGTGAGCCGATGGCTACGGTGAGCAGGATGGTCTTGACGAATCCGAGGATGCGCGAGACGAGGGTGCCTGCTGCCATGATTGCGCTTGAGCGGGCGTCGTTACGTGCCACGTATGTCTCTCCTGTTTCGGCGGGTGATTGCTTCTTTTAGTTTTTGGGGCTCTATTTAACGGGTGTTTAGAGCTGGGTGGTGATGTATTCGCGCGCGCTGCGGGCGATGTGTTGCTCGTTGGCGAATGAGAGGCGGGTGGGGAGCTCTTCGAGGGGGACCCATGCGACGTCGATTGCTTCGTGGTCGGGGTCGTTGTCGATGCTCAGTTCGCCGCCGGTTGCTGCGAAGAGGTAGTGGTGCACGGTTTTGTGGATGCGCGTGCCGTTGGAGGTGAACCAGTAGGCGATGGTGCCGAGGGAGGCTACGGGGTAGCCGGTGATTCCGGTTTCTTCGCTGATTTCGCGTTGTGCGGCTTCGACGGTGGTTTCTCCGTGTTCGATGTGGCCTTTGGGTAGGCACCATTCGCGTTGTCCGTTGCGGTTGATGCGGGCGATGATGGCTACGGGTAGCTGTTCGGGTCGGTCGAAGTCGATGATGAGCCCGCCTGCGGAGACTTCTTCGGGGGCGGGTACCGCTCGCGCGGGCGCGGTGAAGCGCGTTTTGGGGGCGCGGGGTACGGGAATGCTCATGGTTCTACCTTAACCGATAGGCTGAGGTTTTGGTGCCTCGGTTTGGGGTGAGATAGCTGTCTTTGGTGGGGTGTTGTGGGTGTGGGGTGGGCGTGTGGGTGGTTTTTCTGGCACGATTAAAGGATTATGTCGCTGATTATTGATGTTGTGTCGAAGTACCCGGATGCCGCCGAGCTGGGAGAACTGTACCGTGCGGCGGGTTTTGAGCTGTACTTGGTGGGCGGTATTGTCCGCGACAATCTGCTGGATGATGGCGGCCATTTCACTGATTTTGATTTGACGACGGATGCTACTCCGGAGCAGAGCGAGCAGATTCTGCGTGGGTGGGGTGAGCATACGTGGGATATCGGCAAGGAGTACGGCACGATTAGTGCGCGGAAGAATGGCGTGGTGTATGAGGTGACCACGTACCGTGCTGAGGTGTATGTTTCGGATTCGCGTAAGCCGACGGTGGAGTTCGGCACGGATTTGAGCGCCGATTTGGTGCGTCGTGATTTCACGATTAATGCGATGGCGGCGGCTTTGCCCAGTGGTGAGGTTGTTGACTTGTTTGGTGGCGTTGAGGATTTGCGTGCGGGTGTTTTGCGTACTCCGCGCTCGCCGGAGGAGTCTTTTTCTGAGGATCCGCTGCGTATGATGCGTGCGGCTCGTTTTGCTGCGCGTTTTAATCTTGAGGTTGCCCCGGAGGTTTTCGAGGCGATGCGTGAGATGGCTGGCCGTATTGAGATTATTTCGGCTGAGCGTGTGCGTGATGAGCTGGTGAAGCTGATTGAGGCGGATTATCCGCGGGTGGGTTTGAACCTGCTGGTGGATACGGGTTTGGCGGATTATGTGTTGCCGGAGCTTCCTGCGTTGCGTATGGAGATGGATCCTGCGCATCACCATAAGGATGTGTATGCGCATTCGTTGAAGGTGATGGAGCAGGCGATGGAGAAGGAGACGGACGAGGATGGCCCGTGCCCGGCTCCTGATTTTATTCTGCGTTTTGCGGCGTTGATGCACGATATTGGTAAGCCGAAGACTCGTAAGTTTGAGAAGGACGGCTCCGTCTCGTTCCTGCACCATGAGGTGGTGGGCGCGAAGATGGTGAAGAAGCGTATGCGTGCGCTGCGTTTTGATAATGACACGATTAAGGCTGTGGCTCGTCTGGTGGAGCTGCATATGCGGTTCTATGGTTACCGTGAGTCGGGTTGGACTGATTCTGCGGTGCGCCGCTATGTGCGTGATGCGGGCGATCAGCTGGAGCGTCTGCATCGTGTGTCGCGTTCTGATGTGACGACTCGTAATCGTCGTCTGTCGCGCTCGCTGGCTGAGGCGTATGACGATTTGGAGCGTCGTATTGCTGAGTTGGCTGCTCAGGAGGAGCTGGATTCGATCCGTCCGGATCTGGATGGCGGTCAGATTATGCAGATTCTTGGTATTGCGCCGGGCCCGGTGGTGGGTGAGGCGTATAAGTTCTTGTTGAATTTGCGTCTGGATGAGGGTTCGCTTCCTGAGGAGGAGGCGAAGGCTCGTCTGGTGCAGTGGTGGGAGCAGCGTCAGAAAGCGTAGCTTCTGCGGTTTTCGGTACCGCATCGCATGGTTGAGGTCACGCGGTGCGGTACTGTTCTATCTGCTTTTTCTCGTGTATTGTTAAGAAATCTATGCGTGTTCCCCACCCGGTGTGCTTCACGTGTAGAGCACAATGAATCTCCTGCTATGGAAATCCCATAGCCGTTTAGCCCAAAGGAGGGGTTTAATCATGCGTGCATATGAACTGATGGTTATCCTCAGCCCCGAGGTTGAGGACCGTGCGGTTGAGCCGTCGCTGTCCAAGTTCCTCGAGATCGTGACCAACGAGGGTGGTTCCGTCGACAACGTCGATATCTGGGGCCGTCGTCGCCTGGCATACGAGATCCAGAAGAAGTCTGAGGGTATCTACGCAGTGGTGAACTTCACCTCTACCCCCGAGACCGCAGCTGAGCTCGATCGTGTTCTGAACCTGAACGAGTCCGTCATGCGTACCAAGATCATCCGCCCGGAGGATCAGAAGATCTCCAGCAAGTAGTTGTTTCTTGCCGGTCGGCTGACCCCCTAAAAATGTCAGGGGGTTGCGCTGTACTGGATTCAACATACTTGTAACTCTTATCGAGGAGGCATCAAATGGCAGGCGATACCGTTATTACCGTTATTGGTAATCTGACTGGCGATCCGGAGCTTCGTTACACCCCTGCGGGTGCGGCGGTTGCTAATTTCACGATCGCATCGACTCCGCGTACTTTTAACCGCCAGACGAACCAGTGGGAGGATGGGGAGACCCTGTTCCTGCGTGCGTCGGTGTGGCGTGGTTACGCTGAGAATGTTGCAGAGACTCTGAAGAAGGGTACTCAGGTTATCGCGCAGGGCCGTCTGAAGTCTCGCTCGTACGAGACCAAGGAAGGCGAGCGTCGTACTTCGTTTGAGCTTGAGGTCGAGGAGATCGGCCCGACTCTGCGTTTTGCTACTGCTCAGGTGACTCGCGCACAGCGTTCTGCCGGAGGTAATAACTTCGGTGGCGGTGCGCAGGGTGGCTTTGGCGGTGGCGCTGGGTACAACGCTGCTGCTCAGGGCGGTTTCTCCGCTCCTCAGCAGAACAATTTTGCTGCTGCTCAGGGTAATGGTTACTCTGGCCAGTCTGGCTACTCCGCTCCGGCTGCTCCGGCGGCCCCCGCAGCTCCTGCTGCTGATCCGTGGAGTTCTCAGTCTGGTGGTAACTATGACTGGGGTAGCGGCGCCGACGACGAACCTCCGTTCTAAGCCGGTTTCGTTTTCCGAATAGTAATTTATCAATCCATCCCGCGGTTATCCGCCGCGGGCTCCCAACTCTAAGGAGCACCACGATGGCTAAGGCTGAAATCCGTAAGCCCAAACCCAAGCAGAACCCCCTCAAGGCTGCTGACGTCACCGTTATCGACTACAAGGACGTCGCACTTCTGCGCAAGTTCATCTCCGACCGCGGCAAGATCCGCGCTCGCCGCGTGACTGGCGTGACCGTTCAGGAGCAGCGCAAGATCGCTCAGGCTATTAAGAACGCCCGCGAAGTTGCACTGCTGCCCTACTCCGGCGCTGGCCGCTAAAGAGAAGGAGAGACAGTAACATGGCTAAGATCATTCTGACTCAGGAAGTTTCCGGCCTCGGTGCAGCTGGCGATGTTGTCACCGTTAAGGACGGTTACGCACGTAACTACCTGCTGCCCCGCGGCTTCGCCGTGACCTGGACCCAGGGTGGCGAGAAGCAGGTTGAGTCCATCCGTGCCGCTCGTGCGGCTCGTGCTAAGGCTTCTCTGGAAGAGGCTCAGGCAATTGCTGCGGCCCTGGCTGCTAAGCCGGTTGTCGTTGCACACAAGGCTGGCGCTGACGGCCGCCTGTTCGGTACCGTCAAGGCTGAGGCTATTGCTGAGGCTATTGAGGCTGCTGGCATTGGCTCCGTTGACAAGCGCACCATCCACCTGGGTTCCGCTATCAAGCGCACCGGTGAGTACAAGGTGACTGTCCGCCTGCACCCTGACGTTGTTGCTAACGTTGTCCTGGACGTCGTTGCTGCTGCGTAAGTAGGTTTTTAGATATTTGACGCTGGTGCTTTGATGCTGCGGCGTTGAGTGTCGGACGGGGTGTCCCTCTTCGTGAGGGGCACCCCGTTTGTTGTACCCATAGCTGTGCCCGCTCCGGTGCATGTTTCACGTGAAACATTGTTTTTGAGAGGTTGAGAATAGGGGTAGGGTAGTAGAAGGATTGGTGGCTAGAGCGGTTGCGGCTGCGAAGTACGCCAATTGACCCCGTAGACTGGTAGACATGGCTCGATCTTTTTCACGTTTGTCTTCTAGCGCGCAGCTTCTGTCCACGGGTGTGGTGTTGGAGTGCATCAATTTGCTGCTGTGCGCTCTAGCGGTTATCCCATTTGCGGACGCGAATGTCGCTACTGCTCTTCTGCTTCTTTTGCTGGTGGTTGGCGGCCTTGCGTCCAGTGTTGCGCTGGTGTGCGCGCTGGTGGGTCTGGTGAAGTTCCGTCAGTACCGCGTGGCTAATATTTGCTTGGCGGTTATTTCTGTAGCGGTTAACCCGTTGGTGCTGCTGGGTCTGTATATGGCGGCTTATTAGCCCGGTTTAGAGTCCGCGAACTGCACAATATCAAAGCTCTCAGGGTTCTGTTGGTTTTCTCCCAGCTTGTTTCCAGCGAAATTCAATCCTCCCATAAGGTTGGGGGTGTTTACTATAAGTGTTGGTTCGAGAGGACTGCGATGTGAATGTGTGTGTTTCGTGTAGCGGGGTCGCCCGCTAGCGAAAGAAGGATGGCAAGGCAAAAGCGCCTTGCCTTTCTTCTTTTAACGCGACGTGTAGTTTCCGCGTGAAATCCGGGGTGCTGCACCTCGATTTTGAAGAAAAATCTATTCCCAGCTTTCTTACAGCTTTAACCTACAGGGAATAAAGGTTTACGCGTAATACTTTATATAGATGGTTCGAGAGGACCATCAGAAAGTTGGACTTTCCTTGCGGAAGTGGCTCTGATTTTCGTATGTATGTGTGTGTGATGAGACTGGGGTTGGACCGAGAGGTTCAGCTCCAGTTTCTGTTTAATCTCTAGGGTGTGTGGCAAGGATGGCTGTAGTGGTGTTGCGGCATGCTGTAACAAAGGGCAACCACACTTCTATATAACGTCACATTTCCTTTCTTGGGGTGGCGGGTCTAGAATTGGGAAAGATAAATTTTGCATATTAAATACAAGTATTGAGGAGTTGTCTTCCGTGTCTAAGACCCCTTCCGTTCCCGGTACCGACCGCCCCGCCGAAAAGGCAGCAGGTCACTGGCTGCTGGCTCAGCTGGGCAAGAAGGTTCTGCGCCCCGGCGGCCGCGAGACCACCAACTGGCTGCTGGCTCGTGCTCTGGGCGGCGACATTGACGTCGTGGAGTTTGCGCCGGGCCTGGGTATTACCGCCCTGGAGATTGTGAAGCGTTCCCCCAAGAGCTATACCGGTGTGGACCTTGATCCCAAGGCTGCTGAAATCGTAACCGAGCGTATTGGTGCATCGACTAAGCCGAACTACCGTGTGGTGAACGCTAGCGCACAGGAGACCGGTCTGCCCTCGGAAAGCTATGACGCCGTGGTGGGCGAGGCGATGCTGACCATGCAGACCGATAAGCACAAGCTGGAGATTATGCGTGAGGCGGCTCGTCTGCTGCGTCCGGGCGGCTACTACGCTATTCACGAGATGTCGCTGGTTCCCGATTATCTGCGCCCCGAGCTGAAGGAAGAGATTCAGAAGGATTTGGCGCGCACTATCCGCGTGAATGCCCGCCCGCTGACCGTTGCCGAGTGGACTGCCCTGGCGGAAGAGGCTGGCTTTGAGGTGCTGGATGTGTACCAGACCGATATGGCTCTGCTGGAGCCGAAGCGTCTGCTGGCTGATGAGGGTCCCGCCGGCGTTGCGAAGATTGCGTTCAACCTGGCGCGTAAGCCGCAGATTCGTGAGCGTGTGCTGGGTATGCGCGGTGTGTTCCGCCGTCACGCCGACCATATTGGCGCTATCGGTCTGATTCTGCGTAAGAAGTAAGACAGAATCACACCGCAAAGCTTATACAGCGAAACGGAGCCTTAGTATTCCTCGTTATACGGGGGAATACTGGGGCTCCGTTTTACACTGAGGTGTATGAGCCGCGGTGTATGAGCCGCAGAATCGGCTCAGTCACGTGTGCGCCTGCCGGAGATTGTTATGAGCCGTATTCTTTTCTCTCCCGAAAGCTTCAATATGGGTGAAACCACGCGCTGCATTGAGATAGCGCGTGTGGCTCGGGAGCAAGGTCATACGGTCTTGTTCCACGTGTACTCCCCTAAGTACATAGGACTGCTGGAAAGCGCCGGGCTTCCTGTGCACCTTAGCGAGCCAATCATGAGCGATGCTGAGGTGGAGCAGATTATGGCGCTGGATCAGGGCAGGGGAGTGCGGCATCCTTTCACAACCGATATGGTGCGTCGGCGGGTCACCGCTGAGCTCGCGGCTATTCGTGACTTTAATGCGGATGCGGTGGTGATTGGTTCTAACCTGACGATGCTACTGTCTGCGCGTATTGCGGGTATCCCTATTTTCTATGCGCGCCCGTACGCTTATTCGTCGACGTATTTTTCGAAGAAGCCTGTAGGCGGCGAGCTTGCGGCACCGGGGTGGTTGCGAGCGGTGGCGCGAGTGTTTTCGTATAAGCCGGTTTCTTTTATGCGTGTGGCACGTGAGTATGGGCTTAGGCTTCCTCGCCGTACCGTGGATATGCTCAGCGCCGACGTGAATCTTATCTGTTCTCTGTTTACGCAGCTGCGCGGGGATTCTTTGATAGAACCTGATGTTGGTGTGGGTCCTATTTATTACCGTGCGCCCGGTGAGCTGCCGCAGATTGTTCACGAGCCTAGAGATCGGCCCCTGATTTACGTGGGAATGGGATCATCCGGCTCTGCAGATATTTTGGCGCAGGTGCTGCGGCAGCTGTCAGCGGCTCCTGTGGATGTGCTGGTCGGCGGCGGGGTGCAGCTCTCGGATACCAGCATGCTGGGCAACAACATCCATTTCGCCGGGACTGTTCCGGCGCATCTGCTCGCCGGCCATATTGACGCCTCGATGACCCACGGCGGTGAGGGGACGGTACAGACGGCGTGCCTGGCGGGTGTGCCCTTTGCCGGTATTGCGATGCAGGCTGAGCAGAGCTGGAATATTGAGGAGTGCGTGCGCTACGGTAACGCCCTGCGCTTTACGAAGAATGATGTGCGCCGCGGCAATATGCGCGATATTCTGGACCGTCTGCTGGCTGATGAGGGCATGCGCGCCAGGGCGCGGCAGCTGGGTGAGGCGATGCGCACTATGGATGGCGCGGCGCTCGCCGTTGAGAAGATTGAGGACTATCTGCGCGCTGCCCGTTAGGTGTGTATGGGTTTCGCGTGTGCCTTCGTGAGAAACTAGCATAGGAGTTCTGCAGAAATTGTTTCTGGAACGTCGTAGATATCGGATTGAAACGCGAGGATAAGCATGTCTGAAACTGCCATTGATTATGGTTCCCGCACTATGCCTCATGATGATGTGGCTGAGCAGTCGGTGCTCGGTGGTATGCTGCTGTCGAAGGACGCTATTGCGGATGTGGTTGAGAGCCTGCGTGCGTCTGATTTCTATAAGCCGGCGCACGAGACGATTTATGAGGCGATTCTTTCTCTTTATGGTCACGGCAGCCCTGCGGATGCGATTACGGTTGCTGATGAGCTGAAGAAGCGCGGCGAGCTGACTCGTGTGGGCGGCGCGTCCTATATTCATACGCTGATTGCGTCGGTTCCGACTGCTGCTAACGCTCAGTATTACGCTGAGATTGTTAAGGAGCACGCGATTATGCGCCGCCTGATTGAGGCGGGTACGAAGATTGCTCAGCTGGGTTACGCCAATGAGACTGAGGTCGATACTTTGGTCGATCAGGCGCAGGCTGAGATTTATGCGGTGACTGATGGTAACGCGAAGGAAGATTATGTATCTTTCTCTGATGCGTTGGAGGAGACCATCAATGAGATTGATGCGAACTCGAACCGCCCCGATGGCGTGTACGGTGTGCCGACTGACTTTATTGAGTTTGATGAGCTGACCGGTGGTCTGCACGGTGGCCAGATGATTGTTATTGCGGCTCGTCCGGGTGTGGGTAAGTCGACTTTGGCTCTTGATATTGCTCGTTCTGCGTCTATTCATCATCAGATGACGACTGTGTTTTTCTCACTGGAGATGAGTCGTACTGAGTTGGCGATGCGTATTCTCTCTGCGGAGGGCAAGATTTCGATGGGTCGTCTGAAGAAGGGCGACCTGGATACTGAGGGTTGGACGAACTTGGCGACTCTGCAGGGTCGTATTGATTCTGCGCCTCTCTTTATTGATGATTCGCCGAATATGACTCTGATGGAGATTCGCGCGAAGTGTCGTCGCCTCAAGCAACGTAATGATTTGAAGCTTGTGGTGCTGGACTACCTGCAGCTGATGAGTTCGGGTAAGAAGGTTGAGTCGCGTCAGCAGGAGGTTTCGGAGTTCTCTCGTAGCCTGAAGCTGTTGGCTAAGGAGCTGGATGTTCCGGTGATTGCGCTGTCTCAGTTGAACCGTGGTTCGGAGCAGCGTACTGATAAGCGTCCGATGGTTTCGGATCTGCGTGAGTCGGGTTCTATTGAGCAGGATGCGGATATGGTGATTCTGCTGCATCGTGAGGATATGTATAACCCGGATAGTGAGCGCGTGGGTGAGGCGGACATGATTATTGCTAAGCACCGTGGTGGTCCGACTCGTACTATCCCGTTGGCGTTTAGCGGTAAGTATTCGCGCTTCAACAATATGGCGAATGAGGCGCCTCCCCAGTACTAATCAGCTCAGCACTCTGTAGCTGCACCCCTCTTCTTCTATTCATTACAGGATGGAAGGGGAGGGGCTTTTTCGCATCTATAGGTATGGGTACCCAAATGCAGAGTTAGGAATCGTGCAGGGTTAGGAATCAAGCGCAGGGTATGGGAATAGGGGCTGCGGAGGGGGTTCTAGAGGGCATTCTGTGAGGGTTTGAGTGGTTTCTTCTGCGTTTATAAGGTTTTTTGGAAGTTTTTTAAAGATTTTTTAGCAC
>NZ_KV801784.1:0-459 GCF_001810515.1 Rothia sp. HMSC075F09 | reverse complement strand
AAACTTTGCCCCACATCCCCCTTGTAGGAGTTGTACCTGTGGTAGGGCCTCTGGCGGCGTATACCGCAGCGCAACCCCATCTGACGCATCATCTTCAAAACCGTCTTATCGGCAATGCGCACCCCTTCCTCAGCGCGCAGGCACATGGCTACCTGCCTGTGACCGCACCCGTTGGGGGTTCGTGAAAAGATCTGTGCGACCTTGGGACGTAGCTGCACTCTGGTTGGCTGTTGGGGGTGAGCCAGTGCGTAGTAGTAGCTCGACCTGGCAAGGCCAGCAGCTTCGAGGAGATCACGCACCGCGTGTCCATGCCCTGAAAGCTCAGCGACCACTAGGGCTTTGTCCCGGTTTGGGAGCGTCTGTGCGCCTTCAGGGCAATCGATTTTTTTAGGTACGCCACCTGCGCCTCAAGCTTGCGCACGCGCTCTGCAAGTTCCTCCTCACGCGTTGGTGGTACCG
>NZ_KV801783.1:0-751 GCF_001810515.1 Rothia sp. HMSC075F09 | reverse complement strand
ATCTCCACGAAGATGTCCTTCTACAGCGGGTTGGCGCCCATGCCGGGGTAGTCCACGTCGATTTTGCCGTCGCCGTCGGCGTCGTAGCCCTTCATCTCCCAGGTGTTGGGGATGCCGTCGCCATCAATGTCCGGGTTGTGCGCCTGTGCTGCGGGAGCTGCAACCGAGCTGAGCACAAGCAGTGCCGCCGAAGCGAGCGCGGTACGCACCACGCGATTTGAGGTCAGAAAAGACATAGGATCTCTCTTCATATCTTGACCACGCGGGAGGTTGCATCATCTGACGTTGCGCACGGTATGGGTCGTACGGGTCCGGTTTTATGGTGAGTATCAGGCGGCTACCGCGTGGTTCAGTGGTCATGTGTGTCGCTGCCGCCAGCATGTAACCGGTGTGCCGCAAGTGAGCACGGCGTTTAAAAGACAGCGGGTCACTGCCGAACCCTCCGGTGGAGGCAAAGGAACCATTCTTGGCTCCCCTTCTGTTCGACGGTGACCCGCTTCATCATACACAGAGTGCATCTAGTTTGTCCCGGTATTTGCACCGCATCTCAAGTTATGCACCGTTTATGACGTAAAGCGCTCTGATAAGCCTTCTACTTAGTGGCCTCCACCTCAGCGTTCTGTGCGGCGCCCTTCGCCTCAGAGGTCTTCCGGGAGGCGTAGAACAGGCACACCACGGCACCCACCACCTCGGCAACCATCAGCCGCTAACGCCACAGCAAGCAGAGAGGGGCCCGGCATCCAGTATGGAT
>NZ_KV801782.1:39738-141586 GCF_001810515.1 Rothia sp. HMSC075F09 | reverse complement strand
GAATGTATTTCCATGACTTCCGTTTTTCTTACTCGCCGCACAATGTTGAGCGGTGGTACGCTTCTGGGTTTCAGCGCTCTGCTTGCGGCCTGCGGTCAGAAGGCGGCTAATGAGGCGGGCGCCTCGGCATCATCGACCGCTACGCCAAGTGAAACCGCCTCAGCCACCGGCGGTGAGTCATCCTCCGCATCGGCTACCCCTTCTACTGTTCGAGGCTACTCTGGCGGCTCAAAGGCGCCTAACGGCGAGTACCGAAAGGCCGACAAATACGGCCCAGCCCAGAACGTACCGAAACCCAGCCTCCCCGAAGAAGGCTACAACGAAAAGTCTCTAGAAGGCCTACGTAAAACATTTGACGCATGGGTCCAGTGGGGAAACTACGGTATCCAGACTGGTGACTATGCAAAGGCACGAGAATTTATTTCGCCTAATTTCAGCTCCGAATTAGAAGCTTACGAAAGCGTCGAAAAACTATACAGGCGCGGCGGATGGGTTATCGACGGTATCGAAAAATTTACAGCTGATGGGTCGCCTTGGTCCGAAGACGGCGAAACATATTTCTGGAAAATGTATCGTAACTGGAATCAGGAAATCCACGTTGAACCAGACGGTAAATGGACTGCATGGGATAACGAAGATAAAACTAACGATACTCTCAAAGTCAAAATGAAACATGACGGCCAAAAGTGGTCAATTCTAGACTTCGAAGAATTCAACGTCTAAGCAGCATTCACCTTTTTACACACCACACCGATATGAGGAATACATTTCCACGACTTCCGTTTTTCTTACCCGCCGCGCAATGACATGCAGTATGTATGGCCCTCTATGCTGGATACCTACGAGAAGGATATTAAGTTCCTCAAGGATATCGAACGCCTTTATCAGCGCGGAGGCTGAGGTGGTGCGCTCCCCGGGCTGGGTCTGTATTCCTACTTTCTAATTTACTTTTCTGACAGAAAAGATTATAATAAGAAGTATTTATTTTCGGAGGTTTTTATGTCATTTCTATCAAAAAATTGGGCAGGGCTGTCAGTCTGTCTGATCATTTCTATCATCTCTTGGGTTTTAGGAGGATTTCTGCCTGTTGTGGGAGCACCTGTTTTCGCCATTTTTATCGGAATGATTCTCCATCCCTTTCTCACTTCCTATACACAACTGGATGCCGGTTTGACTTATAGCTCCAAAAAATTGCTTCAGTATGCTGTTATTTTGCTTGGGTTTGGACTCAGTATCTCACAAGTTTTCGCAGTTGGAAAATCTTCCCTTCCTGTCATCATTTCGACCATTTCTATCGCTTTAATTATTGCTTTCTTTTTCCAACGCTTTTTTAACCTTGATACAAAGCTAGCTACCTTGATTGGAGTTGGATCTTCTATCTGTGGCGGTTCTGCCATTGCAGCGACTGCTCCTGTTATTCACGCCAAGGAAAAAGAAGTAGCCCAAGCCATTTCTGTTATCTTTTTCTTCAATGTCTTGGCAGCTCTTATCTTTCCAACTCTAGGTTCTTGGCTCCATCTTTCCAACGAAGGTTTTGCTCTCTTTGCGGGTACTGCGGTCAACGATACTTCCTCTGTGACAGCTACTGCTAGTGCCTGGGATAGTCTTTACAATGCAAACACTCTTGAGCCTGCAACTATTGTCAAGCTGACACGCACTCTAGCTATTATCCCTATCGTTCTCTTCCTCTCCTATTGGCAAAGCCGTCAACAAGGCGACAACCAAGGAGTGAAGCTTAAAAAAATCTTCCCCGTTTTCATTCTCTACTTTATCCTAGCTTCTCTGCTAACTACTCTTCTCACATCTTTCGGTGTCAGCACTAGCTTCTTTTCACCTCTCAAACAACTCTCCATATTCTTCATCATCATGGCTATGAGTGCTATTGGTCTCAAAACCAACCTCATTGCTATGATTAAATCCAGTGGAAAATCCATTCTTCTTGGAGCCCTTTGCTGGATTGCTATCATCCTGACTAGTCTTGGCGTGCAATTACTCATCGGTATTTACTAAGAAAAAAGGGAGCCTAAAGGCTACCTCAGAACGTAGACAAATCAGATGGATTTTGGACTGTCGTTGGCTCGCTTTCTCAAGAGCAGCTGAAGGAAAAAGGGTTACTGAAATAACCCCATAACCATTGAGAAGCCACATGTGTATCAGCGCATGGTGACTTCCGTAAAATGGTGTCTATGGCTAAGAAAACTAAAGGTAAGAAGAGCGGCGCAGCAACCGCCGCCGTAGCACTGCTGACCGAGACGAACACCCCCTTCCAGATGCGTGAATACGAGCACGTTGAGGGCGTCACTTCCTTCGGTGAAGAGGCCGCGAAGAGCCTCGGCGCCTCCGAGGAGCAGGTGTTCAAGACCCTGCTGATTGTGCACGAGAAGGATTTCGCGGTCGCGATCGTTCCGGTGTCTGGCAAGCTGAACATTAAGGCTGCCGCGGCGGCCCTGGGATGGAAGAGCGCCTCCATGTGCGACCCGAAGGTCGCTGAGCGCCGCACAGGCTACGTGGTGGGCGGTATTTCTCCGCTGGGCCAGAAGACCCCCTCCCCCACCCTGCTCGATGAGTCTGCACAGCTTTTTGACACGATCATGGTCTCTGGTGGTAAGCGCGGCCTGGATGTTGAGCTCGCCCCGGACGACCTGCTGAAGCTCACCAACGGCAAGTACGCTGACATCCGCGCTTAGTCCGCGCTCAGCGGGAATAATCCGCCCGGCCGCGGCGTTACATATGCCGTAGGAGCCTGGGCATGAGAGCAAACTGAAGGAGTCATCATGGGCAATTCGCTACCCGGCGTGGGTGCTATCGCCAAGAACTGGCGTGAAGTGCTCAAGCCTGAAGAGTACGCTGTTCTGCGTGAGGGCGGCACCGAGCGCGCGTTCACGGGCGAGTACTGGAACACCCACACGGAGGGTGTGTATTCTTGCCGTGCTTGCGGTACGGAGCTGTTCCGTTCCGATCAGAAGTTCGATTCGCATTGTGGTTGGCCGTCGTTTTTCGCGCCGCTGGCTGAGGATCGTGTGCGTTACCTGGAGGATACGACGTTCGGTATGCGCCGTGTGGAGGTGCGTTGCGCCGCCTGCGATTCGCACCTGGGTCACGTGTTTGAGGGTGAGGGCTACCCGACTCCCACGGATTTGCGGTATTGCATTAATTCGGTGTGTCTGACGCTGGCCCCGGCTGGTGAAGCACAGCCTGGTGATACTCCGGTTGACGAGGCGCCAGCTGACGAGGCGGAATCCGCCGAATAAACCCCGGCAAGACCCCTCGCGGGCACGCCGGTGAACCCCTTATTGTGAGTCTCTCTAAATTCGAGGCTTTAAGCTCGGGCGGGTAGAATGGCGTAGTGCCTTCGCGGGCACGTCACCCCGCCCGGGCTCGTGTTTGCTCGGGCGTGCGCCTACCCGGGTATCTGGCGCATCGTATGGGCGCGTCGAATCAGACAGAGGAAAAGGATTGAGTGCATGAGTACCGCAGCTGAACAGAATGCCGCAGGCACCCCTCAGCTGACCCTTAACGGTATCGAAGTTCCGGATGTTGTTCCTCTGGAGGCCCCTTCCTCACCGATTCCGACTCTCATCACCACTGAGAGCGGTCTGCGTCGTGCCGCTGAGCAGTTGGCGGCGGCGTCCGGCCCGGTGGCTGTTGATACTGAGCGTGCTCAGGGCATCCGCTACGGTTCGCGTGCTTTTTTGGTGCAGCTTAAGCGTGAAGATCAGTTGTACCTGATTGACCCTGAGGCGTTTAAGGATTTGCGCATTATTAACGATGCTTTGGCGGATGCTGAGTGGGTTATTCACGCCGCAATTCAGGACTTCCCGAGCCTGGATATGCTCGGTATGCGCCCGAACCGTCTGTTTGATACGGAGCTTGGTGCGCGTCTTGCCGGTCTGGAGCGCGTGAACCTGGGTGCGACCGTTGAGGAGCTTCTCGGCTATAAGCTGGCGAAGAAGCACTCGAAGGAAGACTGGTCGCGCCGCCCCCTGCCGGAATCCTGGTTGAACTATGCTCTGCTGGACGTTGACGTGCTCATTGATTTGCGTGATGCGTTGGAGGATTTGCTCCGCCAGCAGGGTAAGCTGCAGTACGCTCTGGAGGAGTTTGAGTACCTGTGCAAGACCCCGGTGAAGGATCCGACGGATCAGCCGGAGCGTTGGCGTAAGACGAAGGGCCGCACGATGTTGCGTTCGGTCAAGCAGCTGACGGCGCTGCGTAACCTGTGGCTTGAGCGTGACTCGCTGGCACGTAAGAAGGACGTCGACGCGAAGCGTCTGCTACCTGATTCTGCGATTGTGGAGGCGGCACGCACCATGCCGCGTAACGTTCCCGCCATCATGGCGATCCCCGGTTTTCAGACGCGCAGTTTGCGTCGTGAGGGCCCGCGCTGGGTGCGTGCTATTGCCGCGGCGGCACGCGGTGAGAACGCCGTACCGTTCACTTTGCCGTCGACTGCCCCGCCGCCGTTGAAGGCCTGGGAGTCTAAGCGCCCCGAGAACTTGGCGCTGTTCACCGAGGTTCGTCAGGCAATTGATGAGCTCTCGGAGGAGCTGACCATTCCGGCGCAGAACCTGATCACGACCGATTATGTTCGCCGCCTCTGCTGGGAGCCGCCGGCTCGTTTTGACGAGCAGACCCTGCGGGATGCGCTCGCCGAGTACGGTGCGCGTTCGTGGCAGACGGGTCTGGTTGCCCCCGTGATTGCGCCGATTTTTGCCCGTCACCTGGGGTAGATTTCTCTAACGCTGAATAGATGTGTGTGCCGGTTGGGTGTGTTGCTGATGCGACCGCCCGACCGGCATTTTGTGTGCCTCGGGAGTTTGACACGGTAGTTTGTCCCGGTATTTTGCCTCAGCAGTTTGTCTCCGGTGCAAACGTGAACCAAGCTTAGCCTGCTCTCATTCGATTTTTGTCCCAAACCGGCATAGGGTGGAGAGAGTACACGAAAGGAACCACCATGCCCGCGCCCAACGGATGCTGCCGCTCTCAGAAGGCATGCGCCTCCCCCGCTGCATCTGCCGCAGTTGAATCTAATGCCGTCGACACCGCAGTCGATACCGCAGCAACTGAATCTTCTGCGCGCGTCTTTTCCCGCCGCGCAACCCTCATCACCGGTGCCGTCGCATCCGGTGCGTTGCTCGCCTCCTGCGCTGAAGGTGACTCCAACGTTACCGCACCCGAAGGCACCGTTGAGGTGGGTTCCGCCTCCGCAGTGGGCGTGGGCAAGGCTGCTAAGCTGACCCACGGCTCCACGACCGTAATCGTCTCCCAGCCGTCCGCGGGTGAGTACAAGGCGTTCAGCACCGTGTGCACCCACCAGGGCTGCCAGGTGCAGGTGCAGGATTCTAATCGCATCGTGTGCCCCTGCCACGGCTCCGAGTACGCTGTGGCTGACGGCTCGGTCGTGCACGGCCCCGCGGAGGAGGCGCTGACCAGCTACCCGGTGCAGGTGAAGGGCGGCAAGATTTTCGTTAGCGGCACCGGCAATTCCTAAAACAGGAGGCTCAGAACCTACGCACAGCAAAACCTCCATACGGCAAGACCTGCGCACAGCGAAGCCCCACCCATCAGTCGTGATGGGCGGGGCTTTGTGCTGTCTTATGGTGCCCGCGGCTACTGATGCTTGCTATTGCGGCGCGCTCAGGCGGCACATCTCAGGTACGACCGTTTAGCGGGTGTGGCGCGGCTTCTGGCCCTCTTCACGAGCGAACGGAACCTTATCGCCAGCCAGTTGCGCACGCAAATCCGCGATAATGGTTTCGGCGGTCAGGCCGACCTCTTCCAGAATCTGCTCGCGAGAAGCGTGCGGAATGAACTCCGCCGGAAGACCCAGCTCGCTCAGCGCGGTATCCACGCCAGCCGCACGCATTTCCTGGCGGATGCGCGAACCCACGCCGCCGGAACGCACGCCGTCCTCAATGGTCACCACAATGCGGTGATCACGAGCCAGCTCAACGACCGAAGACGGCACCGGCATCACCCAGCGCGGGTCAACCACGGTGGACTGGATGCCCTCGGCGGCAAGCACCTTGGAGGCTTCCAGAGCCACGCGAGCCATAGCGCCCACGGCAACGAACAGCACGTCACGCTGACCGGTCTCCGGGTGGGGTTCACCGGTGCGTGCCAGCACGTCCACGCCATCGCTGCGGCGCTCCAGGGCGGGAATGTCCTCGCCCACGGAGCCCTTCGGGTAGCGAATCACGGTCGGTGCGTCGTTAATAGCTACAGCCTCACGCAGCTCTTCGCGCAGGGTCGCGCCATCACGCGGAGCCGCCAGGTGCAGGCCCGGAATGAACTGCAGCATCGCCAAATCCCACATGCCGTGGTGGCTTGCACCGTCCGGGCCGGTAATGCCGGAGCGGTCCAGCACCACGGTCACGCCCGCCTTGTGCAGGGCAACGTCCATGAGCAGCTGGTCAAAGCCGCGGTTCAGGAAGGTTGCGTAGAGGGCAACCACCGGGTGCATGCCGCCGTACGCCAGGCCGGCGCTCATCGCCACGGCGTGCTGCTCAGCGATACCTACGTCAATAACGCGCTCGGGGTGGCGCTTCTGGAATTCGCGCAGACCCACGGGAATGAGCATCGCGCCGGTAATACCGACGACGTTCTCCTGCTCATCCGCAATATCTGCAATTTCGCGGCCAAAGACGCCGGTCCACGACTCAGAGGTGCTGGTCGAAACATCCTCACCGGTCAGCGGGTCAATCTGGCCCACCGCGTGGAACTGGTCGTCCTCATTAGCGCGGGCGGGTGCGTAGCCGTGGCCCTTCTCGGTAATGGCGTGCACAATCACCGGGCCGGCGTAGTTCTTTGCCGCGGTCAGTGCGTTCTCCACAGCCTGCTGGTCGTGGCCGTCAATGGGGCCCACGTATTTCATACCCAGGTCTTCAAAAATGCCCTTGGGTACGACGACGTCCTTAATGCCCGCCTTCATGCCGTGCAGGCCGCGGTACACCATCTGACCGACGGGGCCGCCACGCTGCAGACCGATGCGCACTGCATCCAGAGCGCTGTCGTAGCGGTGATCGAGGCGCACGCGATCCACCTGCTGCTGCACACCGTGCTTCAGCTCAGAGAGCTGGTTCGCGAAACCGCCAATGGTCGGCGCGTAGGAGCGGCCGTTATCGTTGACCACAATCACGACCTTGCGGGTGCGGTCGGCAGCAATATTGTTCACAGCCTCCCACGCCATGCCGCCGGTCAGCGCGCCGTCACCAATGAGGACCACGGTGTAGCGGTCATCTTCACCGTTGAGCTTGTGCGCGCGAGAAATACCGTCAGCCCACGAAATTGAGCTGGAGGCGTGCGAAGACGCAATAATGTCGTGCTCAGACTCGCCACGATCCGGGTAACCCGACAGGCCACCCTTCTGACGCAGAGTCTTAAACGCGTGACGACCAGTCACCAGCTTATGCACATAGGACTGGTGGCCGGTGTCGAAAAGAATGTTGTCCTTGGGAGATTCGAAGACACGGTGAATGCCGAGGGTCAGCTCCACAACGCCCAGGTTCGGACCCAGGTGACCGCCGGTCGCCGACACATTCGTCACGATGAACTGGCGAATTTCCTTAGAGAGCTCCTCCAGCTGCTCGTAGCTGAGGTTCTGCAGGTCCGCCGGGGACTGAATACCCGGGAGCAACTTGGCAGTGGCACCATTACCAATGCTGTAGTCGGCGGTGGGTGCGCCACCGGCGGCGCTATTCGGGGTCTCCTCCTGCGGCAATGCGTTTTCAGCGGACATACACCCACACTCCTCAAGGTCGGGGCACGGCTCATTCCGTGCATTGGTTCTTCAATGATTCTACCGTTTAAGGTGCCAAAAAGCAGATTTATGCGCCCGCAGAGCAAGACGCACCGGGTTGAGCGAAAACGGCCTGAAATAACCCCTAGTGGGCAGGCTGGTGAACAGCCCAACCCGCCCAACACTGCGATTATTTGCTTCTTTGTTACAGCTACTAGCTGCGCGCTACTTGGTGCGGCGGCGGCGCGGACGAGGCTTCGCCGGGGCACGCTCAAACAGCGCCACAGACTCCACGTGATGCGTATTCGGGTACATATCGAACGCCCGAAGCTGCACCATGTCCCAACCCAGCTCACGCAAAATACCGGTGTCACGGCCCAGGGATGCCGGGTCGCACGCCACATACAGAATACGCTTGGGGTCCAGCGCATCCAGGCGTTCCAGGGTGGTTCGGTTCGCGCCCTCACGGGACGGGTCAAGGACCACCGCATCAATGGCGGGGATTTCACCAAACTCAAGGGCGGTCTTCAGATCCACCAGGTGGCGTGCCACGTCGCCGCGAATCACCTCAATGCGGGTGTCCGCAGAGTTCTCGGTGCGGGAGCAACCATCCGGCGCGAAGTTCGAGCGCGCATCCTTATGGGTCACCGGGGAGCCCTCAATGCTGACGACGGTACCGGTTGCGCCCACGGCGTCCGCGAGCGCGGCGGTGAACAGACCCGCGCCGGCGTACAGGTCGAGGGTGCATTCGCCTTCCTGCGGGCGGAGCATGGTGAGCATGGTTCCGACCATGGTGGAGGGGGCGGCGCGGTGAATCTGCCAGAAGCCGCCGGCGGACACCTGGTAGCTGAAGCGGCGGGAGCCGAAGGTGACTTCTTCGGTGACGGAACGCAGGCCCGCGCCGAGCAGCTGGTCGCCTTCGGGTACGCGGCGGTAGGGGCTGTGGGAGGAGCCGGGGCGGCGGCGCTTGGGCTTGCCGTTGGAGGTGGACTGCGGGGTGAAGAACAGTGAAATCTTGCGCTTGGCGAGCAGTCCCCAGGCGTCGGATGCCTGCTGTTCGATGTCTTTGGCGACCTCTTCGATGGAGAAGCGGGGGTCGACGATGAACTGCAGCAGGACCCTGCCGCGGGAGGAGACGGTCGCCTCGACTTCGCGCACGCCGCGCAGGTTCAGCTGTTCAAGCTGCAGGTTGCGCAGTTCGGGGGCAGCGAGGGGAAAGTCGATGACAGGTACGGGTTGGGAGGCGCGGTACGGGTGCATGCCGACGCGCCAGGTGACGGCGGGGTTCTTCTTGCCGCTGTTCTGCTCGCCGTTCTTCTCTTCGCTATCGTGCGCGCGGACCTTGGTCACAGTGTAGCGCACGCGGGTACGCCAGGACAGGCCCTCGTTGTTATCGCGCAGGGGCAGCTCTTCAACCATGAGGTTGGTCAGCAGGGGCGATTCGAGGGGCAGACCGCCCAGTCGGTTGATTTGGGTGCGGACGATATCAGTCTTGTAGCGTCGCTGCTCATCCAGGTTGATGTGGCCGTACTCCATGCCGCCGAGCAGTTCGGGTACGCCGGTGGCGGCGGCGCGTTCCTCTTCGGTGGCGAGCGCATCCGCCTGGATCCAGGGGTGGGGGCGGCGTGCCAGGGAGGGTACAGGTACGGAGATTACGTCTGCGAAGTAGAAGCGGCGCTTGGGGCCGATTGCGGTGATGCGTACTTCTGCCTGTTCGCCGACGATGCCGTGACGCACGAAGATGACGCCCTGTTCGGTGCGCGCTACGAAGGCGCCGCCGTGTGCGGGTGCCTCACAGGTGACGGTGAGGGTCTGCCCGACGCTGTATCCGTCTACGTTGTTGGAGGCGGCAGGCGTGGTAGCAGGGTGAGTCACAGCATTGTCTCCTAAAGAATCACTTAATGTGAATTATTTTACACCGGTTTGTACCTTTACTCCGATTCCGACGCCCCGCAAGGGGTGCCGAATAGGACGTAAAGGGCAAAGTCCAGGCGCTATGTGGGGGTGCTCAAGCACATCACAGGCCAATGACCGGGCTGGGCAATTAATGTGGGCGCTGGGCAATCATGCTGAGCGCTGGGCGATTATTACGGCTGGCGTTTCTTCTCGCGCGCCACAGCGTCCGCCTCGTGCAGGCGACCGCGGTACACCGCGTGGCGGTTGCTCTGAATCAGCTCGCGGCCACCACCGGCTGAACGAGTAATCTTCGGGGCGACAGCTTCCGTTGGGCCTTCTGCTTCTACCGTTGATTCTTCGCTTTGTAAACGCTGATCAAAAATCTCATCATACACCTCATCCTCGTGCATCGCCCAGGGCACGGTCGCCGTCATGACGCCAGGCTCGTGCAAAAGCGCCTGCTTGAGGCGGCGCACCGTGCGGCGGTGCAGAATACGCTGCCACCAGTGCTTCACCACAAACTCCGGGAGGTACACCACCAAAATATCGCGCGGTGACTTCTTGCGGCGGCGGCGAACATACGAAACGACAGCCTCCACCGTGTCACGGTACGGCGAATCAATCACCGACAGCGGCACCGGAATGCCCAGGGCATACCAGCGCTTCTTCACGACTTCCAGAGCGGCGCGGTCATTGTTGACCGTTAGCGCCTCAATCGTGGAGGGGCGGCCGGCACGCGCATACGAGAGGGCACGAACCGCCGGGCGGCGCACACGCTCCACGTACACGATGGCGTGCACACGCGAAGGCAGGGCCGCCACATCCGCAACGGATTCAGCGTTCAGGGGGATGTCCAGGGCGGCATCCACAGCATCGTAGTGGCGGCGAGTCACAACCATACCTCCAACCATCAGGGCAATCATTCCAAGGGAGAGCCACGCACCGGCGGCGAACTTCGTCACCACGACGATGACCAGCACCGCGGCGGTCACCATCACGCCCACCGCAGAGACCGCAATATCGCGCAGCAGGGCGCGGCGCGGCATCTGCGCCAGGGTAATGCGCAGCAGACGCATGCGGTAGCGCACCACCGCCAGCTGAACCAGCACCATCGACAGGCACATGCCCACGATGTACAGCTGAATCAGTGAGTACACGTCCGAGTTGAAAACGGTGGTGAGGAAAATTGAGAATGCCGACAGCGCCAGCACACCGTTCGCGTACAGGCCGCGCGAATCCACGCTGCGGAAGAACACCGGCAGGTACTGGTAGTCGGCCAGCGACGAAGCAATCACCGGGAAGCCCGTAAACGCCGTCAGCGAGGCAATAATCAGCACGCCCACCGTGGCGAATACCAGCAGCTGCGCGAAGAACGGCACGCCCTGATAAATTGCCAACGCCACCTGGTACAGCGCAGGTTTCTGGTGGAAGTACTCCCCCGGCGTGTGCCCGTCAATGAACAAGAAACGGGTCGTATCGTGCACCATGTGCACGCGGGTTGCCGCCGCAAAACCGAGCAGGCTCACCAGCAGGACCGAGGTGATCAGGCCCATCAGCATCATGGTGACCGCCGCGTTATATTTCTTCGGGCGGCGGAAATACTTCACCGAATTAGAAATCGTAGAAACACCCGAGAACGCCACCAAGCCGGCAGAGAAAGAACGCGCCAGAAGCAGCATCAGCGCCAGACCCTCCAGCGAATGGGTCTCGAGCTCGGGGGCAATCACGTAGGTCGCAGACTCAGCCAGTGGCAGAGTACCCGTGGCGGCACGAATCCAACCCACAATGAGGGTCGCTCCCAACAGTGCCAAGAAAACATACAGCGGCCAGTACGCAATCTTGCCCAGCAACTGCACGCCACGTAGCGCAAACAACGTCAGCGCAACAATGAGTAGCACCGCAATGTGCGTGCGCCAATCCTGAATCTGCGGATACAACGCCACCAAAAACGAGGACGCCGAAGACATAGACACCGCCACCGTGAGCATATAGTCCATCAGCGAGGATGCACCCATCACAATCGACGGCAGCGCACCCAGTTTGCGGTGCACCAGCTGAATATCGCCTTCAGAAGCAATCTGGTTGATGTTGTAGCGGTACGTGCCAATCACCAGCAGACCCACCATCGCCACACCCAAACCAATCCAGGGTGAAAAAGCGAGCGCAGATGCACCCGCAGCGGCAAGGGTCAGGATCATCTGGTCGGCTGCGTAGGCGACCGAAGAGATGCCGTCGGCACCGAAAAGAGGCAGGGCGTAGCGCTTCGGCAGCGCGACTGCCGAAAGATTTCGCGTGCTGACCGGCTGACCGGTCAGGGCGATGCGCATCCTATCCCAACGATTCCTCACGCTGTTAAGGCTATCGGTCGCGGCTTCAAAGCTCAATTTTATTCAGCCGAATAGTGGGCATTGCGAGCGGAATATCACGGGGCATCGGCGTGGAGGCTCACCCGCCCATTACACTGGTAGAGGTAGGCGGTAACGCCTTATCACCGTAAAACATCAACACTCGGAGGGATGTATGCCTCACTTCGTCATTATGGGTGCCGGACGCGTGGGCGTCATGTTGGCGCGCACTCTGGAAGCTTCGGGGCATACGGTCGCCGTCATTGACCAGGACGAACGTGCTTTCCAGCCGCTGCGTAAGGGCTTTGAGGGCCGCCTGGTTACCGGTGTTGGTTTTGATGAGGACACCCTCAAGCGTGCCGGTATTACCGAGGCGTACGCTTTTGCCGCGGTCTCTTCGGGCGATAACTCGAATATTATTGCCGCCCGTGTGGCGCGTGAAATGTTCAAGGTGAAGAACGTTGTGGCGCGTGTGTACGACCCGAACCGCGCCGAGTTCTTCCAGCGCATGGGTATTCCTACGGTGGCGTCGGTGCGTTGGTCCACCGACCAGGTGCTGCGCCGTCTGCTGCCCGAGCAGGCGCTCAAGGGCGACTTCCGTGAACCCTCGGGCCGCCTCATGCTCACCGAAATTCCGCTCGACGACGGCTGGGCTGGCCACGCGTTGACCAGCATCGAACGTGCCGCCGGGGTGCGCATCGCCTACATCACCCGCTTTGGTGAGGGCATGCTCCCCCGCCCCGATTCCGCCTACCAGCAGGGCGATAGCGTGCACGTGATGATGCGCACCGACGACGTTGCGGACGTAACCCGTATTCTCTCCCGCCCGCCGCGCGTCGAAGACGAAGAAATGGAAGCGGACTACGCTCCCGCATCCGGCCACCGCAAGCATCCCCACGCTCCGAAGAAGCCCGCCGAATCCGGCGTGACGATCACCCCCAAGCAGGAGCACAACGAAACCCCCGTTGTCGAGCACGAATTCCATCTCGGTGACACTCCCCCGGATCTGCCTGATCCTCTCGAACTCATCGGCCGCCATCGTGACTCCTCGAAAGGTGAGAAGTAAGTGAAGGTCCTCATTGTTGGTGCCGGTTCCGTGGGTGCCTCCATCGCTAAAGAACTCATGATGAACGGCCACGACGTGACCATCATCGACTCCAAACCCGAAGCCAAAAAGCGCGCCGACCTGCCCGGCGTGCGCTGGCATATCGGTGACGCCTGCGAGCTGTCCGTACTGCGTCAGGTGCACCCGAACAAGGCGGACGTGGTCGTTGCCGCAACTGGTGACGACAAGGCAAACCTGATGGTGTCCCTACTGGTGCGTAGTGAGTTTGGCGTGCCGCGCACCGTGGCGCGCGTGAACAACCCGCGTAACGAATGGCTCTTCGACGACTCCTGGGGCGTGGACGTTGCCGTGTCCACCCCGCGCCTAATGACCGCCCTCGTTGAGGAAGCTGTGGAAGTCGGCGACGTGGTGCGCCTGCTGACCCTGCAGGCAGGCGGTGCGACCCTCGCCGAGTACACCGTGCCCGACGACCACCCCGTCATCGGTTACCGTGTGGACCACGTGCAGTGGCCCGTCGATACGGTGCTCACCGCTATCCTGCGTGATGGCGCCCCGATTCCGCCCAGCGCCGACGTGGCGATTGAGGGCGGCGACGAGCTGTTCTTCATCACGACCATTGCCGGTGAGGATCAGATTCGCGCGCTGTTCGCGTAAGCGTTTATACGTAAGTTTTTGGGTAGGCGAAAGCCCCGGTTACGGGTACCGGGGCTTTCGCGTACTTCTATGAAGTTCTTCTACGTATGAAGTTGTGGGGTTAGCGGCTTTCTGAACCGTCAGCTTCGGTAGCGACAGATACGTCAGATTCTTCAGCATCTTCAGATTCCTCGCTCACCAGCGCCTCCTCCGGTGCCGACACACGCCACGCCAGCCACACGCCCAAAGCGTACAGCGGCAGACCCATCACCAAACGGGTAGCGCCCAGCGCCTCCACATTATTCGCAAAATACAGGGGCACCTGCACGGCAAGGCGCAGCATCATCAGCACGGTAATAATCCAGGTGGCCAGCATGTACTGGCGCAGACGCACCGGGTTCTGACGCCAGCTCAACGCCTCGCCACGAATGACCGCGAAAATCAGACCCATCAGCGGCCATCGCACCAGCATCGACAGCAGATACGCCAGAATGTACACGCCGTTCGTCCAGAAACCGACCACAAAGTAGTCACTCGCGTTACCGGTACGGTACGCCGCAAACGCACAGATTGCCACGCCCACCAGACCGGTCAGCGCGCTCACCAGCTTAGAGCCCTGCACCAGACGAATCAGCGTGAACACGCCCGCCGCAGCCAGCGCCGCAATCAGGGACAGGTTCAGTTCCTTCGTCACGGTGAACAGCACCAGGAACGCCACCGCGGGCAGGGAGGATTCCACCAGGCCGCGCCAGCCGCCGATAGCGTGCAGAATATCCACATCGCCGTTGGCGGTGCGGCGCATATTCGCGCCCATGGAGGCGCTCAGGCTCTGCGCAAACTGGTTCCCCTCCCGCGCAGGGTCAGTTGCGGGGTTAGCGTTCGGGTCGGGCTGGGTCGAAGACTGCTCAGCGCTCATATTTTCCCTTCTCAGCAAAGAATTGCGGCACAATCTCATAGCGCGGGTTGTAAATCACCGGCTGATGCGCCCTCACCGACACCACGCCGGAACAGCGCAACAGCGCACCGGCAAGCACGCCGGGCACCATCCGCTGCCCCTGCCACTTCAGCAGAATCCGGTCCCCCGGGTTGAACGGCGCATAGGGCGGGAACGACACCTCGTGCTGATCCTGCACCGCCACGGTCGCCAAAGACGCCGTGTTCAGGTGGTGTTGCTTCTCGGAATCCTCGGACTCCTCGTCGAAATCCTCACCGGGCGGCTCCACAATCGGCATGCCAATCAGCGCCAACGGGCTCGACCACTGCAGAGGCTTCGACTTCGCCACCACCAGCTCGGCACGGTACATCGGCTTATCCTGCAGCGCAGGCAACCACACCTGCTCCACGCGTCCGGCAAGGCGTACGCGAAAGCGCTCGGGGTACCCGGGAGCAAGAATCTGCTCCTCCGGCACCGCGAGCGCACTCGGGTAGTTCGAGAACTCAGGCATTAGCCAATCTCGGTAATCTCAGGGCCGCGGCGAGGCATCGGGCGCAGCTTGCTGTGCTCGTTCTCGGTCTCTTCTTCCACGGCGGGCTCTTCCTCAGCCACAACCAGGTCGGCGGGCAGAGTCATGGGCAGCAGTTCGCGCGGCGGGCGCGGGTCGTCGCCACGGTCCACCACGACGGTGCGGAAAACTTCCTCCACGGATGCGGCAGCCTTGTCGTCACCGAGCACAGCCGCGCCGGAAATCACACCGCGCAGGAACCAACGGGGGCCGTCCACGCCCACGAAGCGGGCGATGCGCTCGCCGGGCTGACCGTCCGGGGTGAAGGCGGGCAGGCGGGTCAGCATCTCGGCACCGAACACGCCGGCGTAGATTTCGACGTTGCCGCCCTGGGAGGCGACGGACTCGGTCAGGTCGTGACGGATGTCGTCCCAGATGCCGGTGGTGCGCGGTGCGGCGAATGCCTGCACCTGCAGGGTTGCGCCGTCGCGGGTGATGGTTGCGGCGATGACGGCACCGGTTGCGTCGTCGGTTTCGAGGCGCAGGTTCATGCCGTCGAGCAACTTGATGCGCAACGCGCCCAGGTCGACGTAGTCTTCGAGGTCTTCGGCGGTGACTTCTTCAATGTCGTGGGGGCCGTTGACGCGGTCGTACTTAATGACCTCGGGAGAGTTCTCCTCTTCCTTCAGCTCCTCAACCTCGACGTTGGTCTCTTCGACCTCTTCGGCGACAGCCTTGTCGATGGCGGCCTTTTCAGCCTCCTCGGCGCGCTTCTTCTTACCAAATCCGAACATGGTATTCCTACTTTCACCGCACGCAGGGTGCGGGGGGGGTTCTTCTCTTCTCTCGTGCCGTTTCGCGGTGAGAGCAGACTAGTGGATTCCGCTGGAGCCGAAGCCGCTGGAGCCGCGTTCGGTCTGATCCAGTTCGTCCACCACGGTAAAGGTTGCGTGCTCGTACTTCTGAATAATCAGCTGGGCGATGCGGTCGCCGCGCTGCACGTGGAAGGACTTGGTCTTGTCAGTGTTGAGCAGGGTGACCATCAGCTCGCCGCGGTAGCCGGAATCAACGGTGCCGGGCGCGTTCACAATGGTGATACCGTTCTTGGTCGCCAGGCCGGAGCGCGGGTGCACCAGGCCAACGTAGCCTTCGGGCAGGGCGATTGCCACGCCGGTGGGTACCAGGGCGCGTTCGCCCGGCTCCAGTTCGAAGTCGATGCGGGAGCGCAGGTCAGCGCCAGCGTCGCCGGGCTTTGCGTAAGCGGGTGCGGGCAGCTCGGGGTCGAGCAGCTTAATGTGGACGTTTACGGGGGTCATCATGGTCAATACTCTAACCTTTCGCGGGTGTCTGTGCCATTACCTCGCGCTGTGTTGAGGCTCTACTGCGGGGTGTTTGGGGTGCGTGTTCGCGTTCAGCACGTGCCGCGGCGTGCCGTGCTGGGTACGACGCGGCGCTGTTTGTGTGTGTGCGCGCGGCTTTCACATACTCAACGGGGCGGGTGCACTCGGCACTCGCCCCGTCATGAGGTGTATGTCGGGTGGGTGTTATCCCTTCCCTAAAGTTTTAGCCCTCGCACTCGATGCAGTAGGACAGGCCGCCCTCTTCGCGCGCAATCTGCGAGCGGTGGCGCACCAGGAAGCAGGATGCGCAGGTGAACTCGTCGTCCTGAGCGGGCAGAACAACAACGTTCAGCTCCTCGTTGGAGAGGTCAGCACCGGGCAGCTCGAAGCTTTCTGCTGCGCTGTTTTCGTCTTCGTCCACCGCACCGGACTGCATCTCGGAACGGCGGGCGTTCAGCTCCTCGTAGGACTCTTCGTTCTGCTCTTCGTCCTGCTTGCGAGGTGCATCGTAATCAGTTGCCAAACTTTCACGCTCCGTTGGTTCTGTGGCTGTGTGTTGGACTAGGCCACGCTGGTTTAATGAGTGCTCTAGGTGCCGCTGGTGTGTATTTAACCCCGACGGCATGCCAGGTATTGTTCACCATTGGCACCCTATTTGTCTAATCCTGGGTAGGCTTTGGACTGTTTAGGCGTCACATTCTAGCTTTTTCGGTGCGAAAAGTACATCTTTTTTTGGTGAAAATCCCGCCTCCGCTACTGATTTACCGCGCTTTCACGGTACCCTGGTAGGTAGTTTGCGTTCCGTGCAACACATTCACGAACGCGTCCGGTTCACCTATGGAGGTTCTCATGCTTGAACTGCGTCTGATTGGCGTTCACGATGACGGCGAAAATCTGGTGCTTGAGTCTGCTGACGGCACCCGCTTCTTGCTGCCGATTGACGCGAACCTGCGCACGAGCATCACCAAGGCTCGCCGTATTCAGCCCGCCCGCGGTCTGGGTGCTAAGGGCACCTACGGTCCGCGCGATATTCAGACCCGTTTCCGTCAGGGTGCCTCCGTTGAGGAAATCGCTGAAGAGTCCGGTTGGGAGCCGGAGCGCGTGCGCCGCTACGAGTGGCCGATCGTTGCTGAGCGTGCCCACATTATTCGTGCCGCTCAGAGCGTGAAGATTGGTCGCCGCAGCTCCGCTTCGGGTACCGCACAGATTCCCGTGACCCTGAGCGCCCGCATTGAGGAAGTCTCCGAGCGTTACGGTTTTGAGGATGCAACTCAGGACTGGACCACCCGCCAGCAGGAGAACGGCCAGTGGCGCGTTGAGGTTGATATTGCGCTGAAGGATTCGGTGCGTCAGAACCTGCCCGCGCAGGTCGTCTTCCCCGCACGTTGGGTGTACAACCCGGCGAACCAGGGCCTGTACGCATCGAATGAGGCGGCGTACTTCCTGATGGGCAATAGTGAGGATGCTGTTGCCGCCGCCGCGAAGAAGGCTCCCGTGGAGGTTCCTCCCGCCCGACTGCCGAAGGCACCCGAGCCCGCACCGGCACCCCTTACTTCCTCTGAGAGCGCCGATGAGCGTAAGCTCAAGGAGCTTTTGGAGCGCGCCCGCTCGGTGCGCCCGGCGCAGGTTGAGGAGCCCGAGGTGTTCGTACACCGCGAGCCCGCTGAGCCCGCTGAGCCTGCTGCGCCCGCTGCACCTGCTGCATCTACACCGGTAGCGCCTGCGGCACCTGCTGCACCCGAGCCCACCGCAGAAACCACCGTAGAGACCACCGACCCGCTGGCTGTGGATTCGGAAGCACCCGTTGAATCCGTTCCGGTCGAGTCCTTCGCCCTGCCGGCACCCGTCGAGGACGCACCCGCAACTGAGGTTGCTGAGGCGCCCGTTGCTGAGGCGCAGGCCGAGGACGCACCCGTTGCTGAGGCCCAGGCTGAGCCCGCCTCCGCGGCCGAGAAGCCCAAGTCTTCCTCGAAGAAGCAGCGCGTGAGCGTTCCCGCCTGGGACGACATCATCTTCGGCGGCCGCAAGTAAGCGAGCACCCTCGCGCCACCCAATCAAGGGCATCTAGACGAGGTCTTTAGTCGGGGGCTTTAGTCAAGGGCCTCTAGACATACGAAAACCGCTGGTTATTCACCCGAATAACCAGCGGTTTTCGTATATCCTCCAGCGTTTTAGAAAGTCTTGAGCATGCGCAACGGCACCAGACGCTCAGCGTCCGTCAGCGAACCGTGCTGACCAACCATGTGCAGGGCACGCTCCTGATAGTGGCGCATATCGTACAGCGCCCAGTCGTCGCGAGCGCACACCATCAAATCGCCGATGCGGCCGCGCGCCGCATCCGTGATGACCGGGCCGAAGTAGCCGGCGCGTATCAGTTCGCGAGAATCAATCACCCAGGCGCGCTCGCCCCAGTACTGCGCCCAACGCTGGGCGGTGGCGGTGCGTGCCGCCTCCGAGGTGTCTTCGAGGTACAGGTGCACGGCGCGCGGTTCACCGGCGGTCATTGCGATGTTGCGGGTCAGCTCCTCCACGCCAGAGTAGTCGATGCGCTGGTGCTCGGGCACGTTCACCATGCCGTGATCGGCGGTCACGAAGAGTGCCGCCCACGCCGGGGCGCGCTCCGCCAGACGCTTCAGCGCCGAGTTCAGTTCCTCCAGCTGCTGTAGCCATTCGTCGCTGCCCACGCCGTAGCGGTGGCCCGCCGCGTCAATCTCGCCCCAGTACAGGTACACGGTGGTGGGGGTGCGACTGGAGAGCGCCTCCAGGGCGTAGGTGACGCGGGCGTTGTAGCCGACGGCGTCCACGAAGTCGCCGCCGCGTAGCGCCGCCTCCGTCAGGCCGGTACCGCGGTACTTACCCAGCGAAATGGTGAGCACGCGGCGGTTCGTATGGTGGCGTTCCAGCACGGTCGGCAGCGGCTGCCAGGCGTGCGGGTCCACCGACTGATCCCAGCCGGACAGGTGGTTCATGACCGAGCCCACTCCCCCATTACCTGCCGGGTTACGCACCTCGTAGCCGGCAATGCCGTGCGCGCCGGGTGCCGTGCCGGTGCCCAGCGAGGTCAGGGAGGCGGCGGTCGTGGTGGGGAACGCGGCGTCCAGCGGGCCCAGGTTCAGGGTCTTACGCAGGGCGGGCGCGTAGCCGCCGTAGCTGTTGAGCAGCTGCTCGCCCAGGCCGTCCACCATGATCACGCAGGCGTGGCGGAACGACGCCGGATCAACGTCCTGCTCCGCGAGGCGGCCGGCAAGGTTCAGCGGGTCGGCAACAGAGTTGAACGCCGGGTCGGAATCTAGCGCGTGCGCGGGGCGCGCCAGGCTTCGCTGCGCCACCAGAGAGGAGGCGGACTCCAGCACATCGGCGATGCTATTGCTGCCGTAGGCGGGTGCCGCGGGCAGGGGCGCACCCAAAACATCGTGCAGGATGGTCTGTGCCGTCATAGGTTCCTCTCAAGTACAGGTTATGGAAATATTAGTGCCGCGCGGGCTCATACTGCTCGGGCTCATACTGCTCGGGCTCATACTGCGCGGGCTGCGCCAGTGGCGCAGCGAGCGCACAGGGCAAACGCACAGGGCGAGCGTTTATCGGCGCGTTACGTACAGACGCGCACGATGCAGAGCACGTGCAAAATCCTGGGCACGCTGAACCGACTCCGGGCCGTCAGCAGTCGCAGAAACACGCACCGCAATGTCCTCGCGGCGTGCATCGCCGGTGAAGCCGTGGTCGGCGTTGCACTGCGGGTCCTGGCAACCGGCAGGAGCCAATTCCATGTGCAGCGAACCGGTCCACGCAATCTGGAAGGAAATCTCAGTCGGGGCGGTGCTACCGGCGTTGTACGCCTGCGGCTGGCTGAAACCATAGCTGATGGTGACCGCGTTCAGGGCGCTCAGGTGCACCGCCTCCACGCTCACATGCGCCACGGTGCCCTGCGCGTCACCTTCAAGGTGCTGGTCGTCCAGGTGCGCAAAGATGACGTGCTCGCCGCAGAGCACCATCACGGTGATGTGGCGGTGAAAATCATCGCGGGAGAAGTGGGTTTCATGCTGTACGAAGTGCGCGTCCGGGTTCATGCCCGCCAGCGCGTCATCCACCACTTCCAGCACGAGGTCGGGGTAGAAACCGGCATGCTTAATGTCTGCGACCAATTGCTCGCGTTCGGGGGTGGTGGCGTACATCGTACCTCTTTCGTGCGGTGCCCTCATGAGGCGACGTCGGTCGGCGCACACGATGAGGGCGGTTAGGTATTACTCCCCTCTACCTTAGAGGGTTCCAGCCGGGCTGTGCTACTTGACCACGCTAATACAGGCTCATATGACGGTGTGCAATCCCCCGGTATGCTTCGGTTACTGCCCCGCAACCGCCTTGGCGCACCCCACAGATGACGCCGACCAACCAGCCCGTCTCATCCGCTACCACCCGCTAAAATAGGAGGAGCGAAAACACACCGACACGAGGAGATATATGGCTCGCCGATCCAAATCCGCCGTCAGCGACTACCCGGTGGATGTGGTAGAGAATATCGTCGACATCGACGTATCCGCCGAGATGGAAACCAGCTTCCTGGAATACTCCTACTCGGTGATTTATTCGCGCGCCCTCCCCGACGCCCGCGACGGCCTCAAGCCCGTGCAGCGCCGCATCCTCTACATGATGCAGCAGATGGGTCTGCGCCCCGATAAGGGCCACGTCAAGAGCGCCCGCGTGACCGGCGAGGTCATGGGTAAGCTCCACCCGCACGGCGACGCCGCCATCTACGACGCGATGGTGCGCCTCGCCCAGCCCTTCGCGCTGCGCCTGCCCCTCGTTGACGGTCACGGTAACTTCGGCTCCCTCGACGACGGCCCGGCAGCCGCCCGATACACCGAAGCACGCATGGCGCCCGCCGCGCAGGCACTCACCGCGGACCTCGAAGAAGACGTGGTTGACTTCGTACCGAACTACGACAACCAGTTCATGCAGCCCTCCGTGCTGCCCGCAGCGTTCCCTAATCTGCTCGTCAACGGCACCACCGGCATCGCGGTCGGCATGGCGACCAATATGGCGCCGCACAACCTGCGCGAGGTCATCGCCGGTACCCGCCACCTCATCGCCCACCCCGAGGCGACCCTCAAAGACATCATGAAGTTCATCCCCGGCCCCGACCTGCCCACCGGCGGCACCATCGTGGGTCTGGGAGGCATCCGTGACGCCTACGAAACCGGCCGCGGTACCTTCAAGACCCGCGCGAAGGTCTCCATCGAGCAGGTCAGCCCCCGCAAGCAGGGCATTGTCGTCACCGAACTGCCGTACATGGTCGGCCCCGAAAAGGTCATCGAAAAGATCAAGGACGGCGTCAACTCCAAGAAACTCACCGGCATCTCCGACGTGGTCGACCTGACCGACCGCACCAACGGTCTGCGCCTCGTCATCGAAATCAAGAACGGCTTCAACCCGGAGGCGGTGCTCGCCGCCCTCTACAAGCACACTCCGCTTGAGGATTCCTTCGGCATCAACAACGTGGCGCTTGTGGACGGTCAGCCGCAGACCCTCGGCCTGCTCGACCTGATGCGCGTGTACATTGACCACCGCCTGAACGTGGTCCGCCGCCGCACCGAATTCCGCCTAGGCAAGCGCACCGACCGCCTGCACCTGGTGGAGGGCCTGCTCGTGGCGATCCTCGACATTGACGAGGTCATCCAGATTATCCGTGAGTCTGACGAGACCGCTCAGGCACGTGAAAAGCTGAAGGTCGTCTTCGACCTGACCGACACCCAGGCGAACCACATTCTGGAACTGCGCCTGCGCCAGCTCACCAAGTACTCCCGCCTGGAACTCGAAGCAGAACGCGACACCTTGCAGCAGGAAATCGCGGAGCTGCAGCGTATCCTCGGCTCCGATGCGGCGCTGCGCGAACTGGTCTCCGAAGAGCTCGCAGAGGTCGCCGAACGTTACGGCACCGACCGCCGCACCCAGCTCAAAACCAAGGACGAGATGCAGGTCGCCATTGAGGCAGTCACCGCGCAGTCCAAGGCGAAGAAGAGCCTGGGCCTCGCCCTCGAAATCGCGGACGATCCCTGCTGGGTGCTGCTTTCGGCCTCCGGCATGATGGGACGCACCCCCGGCAAGCCCATCCGCGAGGCACTCGTGGATCCCGGCAAGCGTTTCAAGCACGACGTGTTCACCTCGATTGTGCCGACCACCGCGCGCGGCGAGATTGGTGCCGTGACCTCCGCAGGACGCATGGTGCGCCTGTCCGTCATGGACATTGCGGTGCTGGACGAGAACGGAGGTACCCCCTCCATGGCATCGGCGGTGAAGGCTGCCGAGCTGGTTCAGCTCGCCAAGGGTGAGAAGCTGGTCGCCCTCGTACCGCTAAACACGGTGCTGGCGCTGGCAACCGCGGGCGGCGTGATCAAGCGCCTCAACCCGGATTATCCGCTGAACCAGACCGAGTGGGACATCATGAAGCTCAAGGACGGCGACGAAATCGTAGCCGCCGCCCCCTGCCCCACCGATGATATGGTGCTCACCTTCGTCACTCGCGACGCGAAGCTGCTGACCTTCGACGCCGCCAAGGTACGCCCGCAGGGACGCACCGGCGGCGGTATCGCAGGCGTTAAGCTTGCTGACGGCGACCGTGTGATTGCCCTGGGCGTGACCGCACCCGGTGACGCGGCGGAGGTCGTGACCGTCACCAACGGCAAGGACGGCCTGGCGAGCGCCAAGGTCACCGCCCTGAGCGAGTACCCGCAGAAGGGCCGCGCAACCGGCGGTGTGCGTGCGCACCGTTTCCTCACCGGTGAGAGCCAGCTGGCTCTGGCGTGGGTGGGCGTGGGCCCGGCGAAGGCGGCGTCCACCGGTGGTGTGGCTCGTTCCCTGCCGACCGAGTACGGTGCTCGTGACGGTTCCGGTGTGATGCTCACTCAGAGCATCGGCATTGTGGGCCCGAACTATGCGGCTGTTTCTGCTGCGATGGCGGTTAGCCCGGAGGGTGAAAAGCTCTTCTAGGCGCGCCGTTCACGGCCTTTCGACCTCAGGTTGTTTGCAAAGCCTGGGGGAATCCGCGCAGATATAACGCGCAGAGCAATGTGCCCAGAAAATTTTGCACAAAGAAATGCCCCGGTACTTTCACGAAGTACCGGGGCATTTCTCGCAGTTTCTTGCGTTCAATCTCGCCCGCGATGGCTACGCTCAGCTGCGTTTAGAGGCGAACCACCTCATCGCAGCGGGCAATATCCTCAGGACGATGCGACACCAGAACCGTAGCCACGGAGCTGGAGCGGGTCGCCGCATCCAAGTCAGCCATCAGCGCGCGAGCAGACTCGGCGTCCAGGTGCGCGGTCGGCTCATCCAGCAGTAGCACCGGCGAGTTCACCAGCAGGGCACGAGCCACCGCCAGACGCTGACGCTGACCACCCGACAGGAACGAACCGCCAGCACCCACCGGGGTGCGCAGGCCCTGAGGCAGAGCGTCAAACCACTCGCCCAGACCCACACGGCGCAGAACCTCAATCAGCTCTTCCTCGCTCGGGCGATCCGAACGGTCACGAGCCAGCAGCAGGTTACCCTCGAGGGTCGACTCGAAGATGTGAGCCGCCTGCGGGCACCACGCCGCGTAGCCGCGCAGCTGCTCACCCTCCAGGACCTCACCGGAAGCCAGCACACGGCCGGACTCCAGCGGCAAGAAGCCCAGAACGGTCGCAAGCACCGTAGACTTACCGGAGCCGGAGGGACCGGTCACCGCAGTCCAGGAGCCCGCGCGGGCGTTCATGTTCAGGTCGGTGAAGACCGGGTGATCCATACCGGGCCAGCGGGCGGCGGCGTCCTGCAGACTCAGGGCGGGTTCGGTAACCTTCACACCGAGTTCCTGCGGGGTGCCGCAGCTGACCAGGGTGGGTTCACCGGGCTTCGGCGGGCGCGGGGTATCGCTCTTAGAACCAGCCGCAGATTCGGGACGGTCAAAGCGGTGGGCACGCTGACGGTCAGCCTCCAGCAGCTCCTCCATCTCAGCCTCCGCGCGGGCACGCAGACGCTCAGCACGACGCGGCAGAACGTGAGTGTCCACCTCAGCCTCGGTCGGCACGGAACGCTTCAGAGTCGAGGTGGCGACAATACCCTCCAGGGATACGTCGCGCACGCTCGGGGCAATCGTCGCCAGCAGGCGGCTGAACGCGGGCCAGGAGCGGACCGCCTCAACATGGCCCAGGGAGCTTTCCAGCATGCCGGTGCACAGCAGCACCACAATCGCGGCTTCGGGGGCACGCACGGTGCCGTCAACAGCCAGCGGGTACGCAATGATTGCGCTCGCCAGAGCCGCACCGAACCAGCTGAGGGTCACGAGGGCACGGCCCACGCCCTGAGCGGTCGAGCCCTTCTGCAGGGCGGACAGATTCTCAGCGTCCAGGGCGCCGTTAGCCTTCTCAGTGGTGGTTGCCACGCCGTTAGCGCGCAGGTCCTCAGCCGCCGAGAGCATGCCGGTACCCAGGCGCAGCATCTGCGCGGTGGAGCGGCGAGCCAGCGCCTCCGCGCGGGCATCGGCGCGGAGCACAATCCACGGAGCCACAAAAGTGCTGACCAGCACGGCAAGCAGAACCGGAATCAGAGCCTGCGGCAGGATGCACGCGGTCGTAATCAGCGCCGCGGTCATGACCAGCAGGTGCGCGGCAGGCGGAATAATAACGCGCGGCACGCCGTCACGCAGCTCATCGATACCGCCCACGAGGCGTTCGAGCAGCGCGTCACCACGCAGCAGGGCACGCACGCTGCTCACGCTCTGCCATGCACCAACCCAGGCGCGCAGACGCAGAATATTTGCGGCGGCAAGAACCTTCGAGTGGGTCATCAGACGCTCAGCGTAGCGGGCGCAGGCACGACCCAGGCCGAAGAAACGCACGCCCACAATGGCGACCATCAGGTACATCATTGCCGGGCCTTCGGCGGCGCGAACAATCAGCCAGCCGGACAGCGCGGTCAACGCCGCAGCCATCAGGGAAGTAATCGCAGCCATGATTACCGGACCGGTTGCGGCGCGAACACCAATACCGGTCAGTTCCTTCAGGGTGCGCAGGCTTGCGAACAGACCGGCAGGCGTAGCTTCCTTGACCTCGGCAGCTGCGGAGGCGCCCGCCAGGGCGGTGCTTTCAGCCTCGTACTCTGCCCTGTCCTTGAGCAGGTGCGCGGGGGCTTGCGCGGGAACCGCAACGCGGGCGGTGTTCGCCTCGGCGGTCCAGGTGTAGCCCTGGGCGGTCTGCACGGCACGAACGAGGGTGTCGCAGCCAGCGGCGAGTTCCTGCTCGTGGGTCACGATCAGCACGGTTGCGCCAAGTTCCGCCAGGCGGTGCAGGGCGCGGGTCACCAGGTATGCCGAGTAGGCGTCCAGGTGCGCGGTCGGCTCATCCACCAGGACGGTCAGCACGGTCTGCTCACCGCCGGCACGGTAGATAGCCTCGGCACGAGCCAGGGTACGTGCCACGGCGAGGCGGCGCGCCTGACCTGCACTAAGGGCACCAGGCTCAAGGGCAGTGAGCTTCTCCATGCCCAGCTGAGCCAGCGGGCCAACCAGCAACGCGGACTCGGCATCGGTGACGGACAACTTCTTGGAGTCCATCGCTTCACCGAGCAGAGTGGCTGCACGCTCACGCTCCGCCTCGGTGGCGCTCAGCGCATAGAGAGCCATTTCGGTCTGCACGGTGGGTGCGGTGAAGACCGGCGACTGCGGAATGACCAGGGTGGTTCCCAGACCGGTCACGCTACCGGTCAGGTGCACGGGCTCCTCCGAGCCGGTGGGCACCAGACCTTCACGCACGGCACCGGAGAACACGTTCAGCAGGGTGGACTTACCGCAACCGGACTCACCCATCACGCCGATAACCGCACCGCGCTCACCCTGGGCAGTTTCACCCTGAGTGGTGGCAACGCGACGGTCCAAGTTCAGGGACAGGTTAGTCAGCACCGCAGGACGCGCCGGGTAGCTCACCGACAGGTCCTCCACAGCGATGGTGGAAGGCTGAGCCTTCTGCACTGCCGTTTCCTGTGCAGCCGAGTCCGCAGCGGCGGCGGGCAGGGGCGCATCAATAATCTTCTGGGCGCTACGCAGGGCGGCAACGCCATCCTCAGATTGGTGGTAGGCGGCACCCACATCACGCAGCGGCTGGTAGCATTCGGGAGCCAGCAGCAGCACGAGAATTGCGGTGTCCAGGCCCAGGGTGCCGTTGACCAGGCGCACACCAATCAGCACAGCAATCAGCGCAACCGAAATGGTGGTGATGAGCTCCAGGGCAAGCGAAGACATGAAGGCGCTACGCAAAGTCTGCATGGTGCGTTCACGGTAACGCTGGCCGAGGGCGTTCATGGCGCGAGTCTGTGCACGTTCACGGCCCAGACCGATAATGACGGGCAGGCCGCGTACCAGCTCCAGAATATGGTCGGAGAGGCGGTGCAGTTCAGCCTGAGCTTCTGCGGTCTCGTCGCGGGTGTTCTTACCAATCAGAATCATGAACACCGGAATAAGCGGCAGGGTGCACGCCAGCACCATGGCGCTCATCCAGTCCAGGGACGCCACAACGACCCAGAGGATGAACGGCACAACCGCAGTGGAAACGAACGCGGTCAGGGTCTTGGTGTAGTAGTCGTCCAGGGCGTTCAGGCCGCGGGAAAGCAACACAGCGGTCGCGCCGGTACCTTCGGGGGTGTCTGCGCCACCGGTGGCGAGCACGCGCTTGAGCAGCGAGGAACGAATCTGAGACTTCGCCCCGGAGGCGGCACGCTGCGCGCTCACAGCCAGCAGGTAGTCGGTACCCGAGCGGACAAGCAGGGCAGCCACGGCGACCGCAATCAGGCCGGGGGTAATGGTGTCTGCGTCACCGAAGAGCCCACCGAGGCCGAGCAGCCAGCCACCGTGCGCCTCCAGCTGCGCCTGCGCGGAGCCCGAGAACTCAATGTAGGCGCGGTACACGTCCGGGGCGCTGGTCTCTTTGAGACGCGCGTGTTCGGCGGCGACCGCGGCAAACCCCGCGTGGGCTGCGCGGGCAATGATGACCGCGAGCGCCGCGCTGAAAAGCACGGTGGCCAGGGTGTGCACGGCGGTGATAACACCGAACGTGCTGAGGGTTTTACGGGCGTCAGGGCCCAGAGGCGGGCGGCGGTCAGCGCGGTCGTTGCGCTTTCCTTCGGTCACCTCTGGTGCCTCAGTGTTCTGATGTTTGTCAGCATGACGCGGTGTGTGCGTTCGACTCACGTGTTGTCCTTAGTCTTCTGCTGTTTTTACCTCCCATTATTTTAAGGTTTGGGCAAGCTAATACCTATTTGGCCGGTCATACTTCGGGGATTTGGCGGGTCTGGCGTTCCCCCGGCACGGGTTTAGCCGCGCATCGCATCGGCTGGGCTCTTGCGGGATGCCACCCACGCCGGGTACGCCGAAGACACCAGACCGGTAAGGGCGCCAACGCCCACGCCGAGCACCACGAATCCGGGTGAGAGAACCGCCTGCCAGCCCTGCACGAGCGAAAGAATAATCGTCGCAATCATGCCGGAGCAGGCGCCGATGGAGCCGCCGAGCACGCCGAGCATGACGCCTTCCATGAGGAAGATGCGGGCAATCAGCCATTTACTCGATCCGATGGCGCGGCGCAGCGCAATCTCTGCGGTGCGCGATTGCACGGACAGGTACATTGCGGTTGCCGCCGAGAGGGAGGCGAGCACCAGCAGAATACCGGAGAGCACACCCACGTACAGGCCCAGATCCGAGGCAATGGACGCGCGTAGGCTCTGCAGGTCGGAGGGGGTTTCCACGTTGATCTGGCTGGGTTCAGCGGGCTTGAGGGTCAGCGGAATTGCCTTGGCGACCGCTTTGCCGTAGCCCCGTTCGGTTTCGGTAATGTAGGTCACCTGGCCGCGTCCGGTGCGCTGAAGTGTGCCCGGGGAGACAATGACCGTATTCCTGAATTCGTAGCCGCTATTGCCGGGGTCGAAAAGGCCGACGACTGGCATCAGCTGACCATCCACCCAGATGCTCACACCGGGTGCCACCTGCGGCAGTCCGCCGAGCTTAATGCCGTACTCGACGGCGGGTAGCTCGCCGGGGCGGGGCTCGGTTGTGGCGTTATCTGCCGCCTTATCTTCGGGGATAATGCCGAGGGCGCGGGCAGCGGAGACCGACACAATAGCGCCGGAGAGCTGCTCGGAGCGTTCACGGTCGGCAACGTTCTGCTGGGTGAGGGTCGAGTTCATCTGTTCGAGCGCACGCAGGGTTTCGGGGTTCATGCGGGCACCGATTTGCTCGAGCCGGGTCTTCGAGGTGGAGCTGAGGCCAATCGCCGTTTTGGGTTCGTCCTCGTAGGGGCTGAACCGGGTGATTCGCACGTCGGCGGGTGCCACGCTGCTGACGAATCCGGTGTTCTTCACGTAGTCCAGCGCGCTAATGCGGTCGGCAACATTCTGCGCGGATTCGCCCTGCCGGTAGGTTCCGAGCATGTTCTGGTCATTGTCCCTGTCGCTGATGTAGAGCGTGGATTGTTCGGATCCGAGCAGGCGCTGGTTCACCTGGTAGCTGGCGGATTCGCTCATGCCGGAGGCGCTGATGAGTCCGCCCACGCCCAGTGCGAAGGACAGACCCAGCAGCAGGGTGCGTAGCGGTCGTGAGGTGAGCGCCGAGATTGCCTCGATGCTGTCGTCGGTGAGGAAGCTTCCGCGGCGATGCGTAGCGGGCTTCTCCCCCGGTGCGAGGCTGGTGGTAGCATCTACCGGGGCACCAACCGTGGCTTCTGCCGGGGTGTCCGTTGCAACCGGCACAGCCTCGGCAACCGGCACCTCAGCGACCGGCACCGTAGCCAAGTCGGCGCGGCTCTGCTCGTGCAACTGCCCATCCTCAATGCGAATCACACGGCGGGCGGCGGCGGCAACCTCCGGGTCGTGGGTAATAACCAGCACGGTACAGCCGGTCGCGTTAATGCGCTGCAAAATCTCAATGACCTTGGCGCTATTGTGGCTGTCCAGGTTGCCGGTGGGCTCGTCGGCAAGAATCAGCGGCGGGCGCGTGGCGAGGGCACGAGCAATGGCGCAGCGCTGCTTCTCGCCGCCGGAGAGGTAGCGGGTGCGGATGCTGGCGCGGTCGCTCAACCCCAGAAATTCTAGGGTTTCTTCGGTGCGTTGCAGGCGCTCGCCGTAGGGTACGCCCTGCACGCGCAGGCCCATGGAGGCATTGGTTGTGCTGGTTTCATCCAGCAGCATGTTTGAGGACTGGAAGATGAAGCCGAGGTGATCTCGGCGCATTTCGTCGCGTTCTCTGTCGCTGAGTCCTTCCGTGTTTTTGCCGAAGAGGCTGTAGGTTCCGCTGGTGGGCGTGTCGAGCAGACCAATGGCGTTGAGCAGGGTTGATTTACCGGAGCCCGACGGACCAATAATGGCGAGGAATTCGCCGCGTTCGACCACCAGGTCGAGGTGGTCGAGGACTGCTCGTTCGCTCCCCTCGAAGACACGGGTAATGCCGTGCATTTCGATAGCAGGCGCGGTACCGAGTCCGGCGGCAGGTGTAGCTGCGGACGCTACGTTGGGCGCAACTGTAGGCGCACGTCCTGGGCTTGTGTCGGGGGTTATCTTGCGGCGGCTCATGAGACAAGCACCTTCTGTCCCGCGCTGAGGTTAGCGTTAATGGCGGCGTATCCGCCGGCGGTGCGCAGGACCTCAACGTTGACTCGTTCGGTGGCGGGCGCGTCCTTGCTGGTCGAGGTGGAGCTTCCGCCCTTTTCAACGAGCACGTAGGTGCCCTGGGAGTCCTGGCGTACCGCGGTAGTCGGCACGGCGAGGGTGGTTGAGGTGTTGCCCTTGCTGGTGATGGAGGCGCTCTGCCCCGGAGTGAGCTTGCTCGGGTCGTCGGCGCTGAATCGCACGCTCTTCGCCGCACCCTTGGAGGGGTCGTTCTGCAGCTCACCAATGCTGGTGATGGTGCCCTCCACGCTGCCGGTAGAAGTGCGCAGGCTAACGCGGTCGCCGGCCTTGAGCTTATTGGCAACGGAGAGCTCAACGCTGGATTCCACGTAGGGTTCGCTGGTTTCTACACTCGCGATGGGGTTGCCGTCGTTAATGAGCTGGCCGACTGCCGCAACTGCGGTGACGGTGTGGCTTCCGCCGGGCAGAATCGCGTAGTTGTTACGGGCAATGCTGGTGACCCCTTCGCTGGGCACGCCGGTCAGGTGCGCGCGGTGCAGGCGCGTGACGGCGTCGAGGGTGTCCTCGGTGACGGTGCCGCTCTGAGCGGTGGCGTACCCGGCGGAGTTCAGTGCCTTCTGGAAGGCGAGCACGTCGTCGCCGTTATCGCCCAGGTTGAGGTCGCGGTACAGCGGCAGCGGCCCCTCCAGCACGAAGACGGGGTCGGCGCCAATGATGCCGATGAAGTCACCGGCCTTGAGCACGTTGCCGGGCTTCTGGTTCTGGTAGACGAGCACCGGCTCACCGTTGGTGCGCGCGCTAATCGGGGCGGTCTCCCCAGCCTTGGTGGTTCCGGCAATGGCGAGGCCCTCGCTGACGGTTCGTTCTTCAACCTTCGCCCAGACCGGGATCACGGTTTTTGCCTGCACGGCCGGGTCGGGGCCCGTGGCGGCGTAGCGGGTGCCCAGGTAGAAGGACAGCATGAGCGAACCGATGGCGAGGATTGCCAGCAGCAGGAGCACGCGGGGTCGGGCGATGCGCTCGCTGAAGCGGTGCCCGCTGTTTTGGTTCTGTGAGTGAGTGGTCATGGCGGTGTCTTTCTGAGCTGTTTTTGCGCTGTCTTTTGTGGTGCTGTCTTTCAGCGTCCCGGTTTACTGGTGCTCCATAACGTACTGCTTGAACTTCTCGTCACGCTCACGTTCTGCCTTGCGGTCCTGTTCAAGCTGTGACTGGTACTTGCGGATGAGCGGCATCTGGTACTGAGCTTCCAGGTCGTAGAGCTGCTTGCTCATGCCGACCTGCTGGTTACATTCGGCCTGGATGGTGGCGATGCGAATCTCTTCTTCGGAGGCGGGCTCGTTGAATCCGTTGTTCTTGCTCAGCTGCTCAGCCAGCGGGGTTTCCTCGGCGACGGAGCCTGCCGAGCGAGGGGTGAGGCCGCGGTCTGAGACGCACTGCTTCCACTTCTCTTCGAGCTCGCGGTGCAGTTTGCTACCGTAAACGGCGTTACCCGCCTCAGTAGAGATACGACTGGATGTGGACTGCCCTTCATTCTCGGGCCTCTTGCCTTCGGGCACCGCGGCCTCCAGGGTCTCGCGGGCCTTGGGGTAGCATTCGGTGCGAAGCTTGTCCTCGGGGCTCATGCTCTCCCCCGAGTTATAGGAGATGGGGGCGGCTGCGTTGTTGGGGTCTCGCTTCTGAAAACCGTACTTCTGGGCGTACTCGACGTTCCAGGGACCGTACTTTCGTCCCAAATCACCGCGGGGTGCGCTTTCAGAATAGGGAGCCTGGATGGTGTAGTTCTGCCCGTGTTCGGCGAAGCATTGCTTCATGGCAATCTGAAAGGCCGTGTATTCGTAGTTGGTGCGCTCGTAGTAGAGGTAATCGTCCAGGGGCATCTTCACGATGTCCTGTTCCGCGTCGAAGATGGCGTGGACGCTTTCGTCGCGTTCCAGCGGCGGGTTGAAGAGCGAGCAGGCGCTCAGGGGCATGATGCCGATACAGAACAGGGCACCCGTGGCGAGCAGGCGGCGGCGCGTGCCGGTGCGAGGGGTAGTTCCGGTGCGAGGAGCGGATGCAGTGGAGCTACGGTTGAGGGACTTCATCGTTGAACACCTTTCATAAGAGTGAGTTGCTCACCACATTACACTTTTTGCTCCTTGCCGCGCTCGAATTTCGGGGGGGGTGTGCACCAAAAATTTTTGCGCGCCCACTCATCTGCCGAGAGCTGCAGCCTCTGCGGGAATATCCTCTGTAGGAATAGTCCTCTGGGGGCATAGAAAAATCCCCCGAACTTCTCAGAAGAGAAATTAGGGGGATTCTTCAATCAGCTACATGCTACTTGGTCGGCAGTTCAGCCAGTTCGGTAGCGTCGTGAGCCTCGGGGATGTGATCCACGTGCAGACGCTTACGGAAGACCCAGTAGGTCCATGCCTGGTAGACGAACACGACCGGCAGACCAAGGCAGGTCACGAAGGTCATAACGCCCAGGGTGTACTCGGAGCTGGAGGCGTTCGCAATGGTGAGCGAGTATGCCGGGTCCAGAGTGGAGGGCAGAACGTTCGGGTACATTGCGGTGAAGATTGCCAGAGCGCCGAATGCGAGGAACACGGACAGACCAGCGAAAGCGCGACCCTCACGGCCACCCTTTGCGGAGATCCAAGCAATCAGAACAGCAACCACAGCCAGGATGGTGCACAGCCAGGAGATGCCGTTACCGGTGGTGAAGTCCAGAGTCAGAACCCATGCAACGATCGGCAGCAGCAGGACGGGAGCCCAGCGTACCAGGGTGTTGCGGGCACGGTCGCGGATATCACCGTCGGTCTTCAGGGCGATGAAGGCAAGACCCTGAACCAGGGCGAAGCCAACGAAGCCCAGACCGCCGAGCAGAACCGGCAGGGAGACCCATGCGAAGGCGCCGCCGACGCGGTCGCCGTTCTCGTTGATGGGCAGACCCATGGAGGTCAGACCGAGCAGAGCGCCGACGAGCAACGCGATGAAGAAGGAAGAAACAGACAGAGCGATGTTCCAGTTACGGATCCACTTCTCATCGTTCTTCTTACCGCGGTATTCAATGGCGACCACGCGCAGAATCAGGAAGACCAGCGCGAGGGTCAGGGGGATGTACAGAGCCGAGAAGAGGGCTGCATACCAGATGGGGAATGCAGCGAACAGAGCTGCACCACCGGTCACAAGCCACACCTCGTTACCGTCCCAGACGGGGCCGATGATGTTCAGCAGCAGACGGCGTTCCTTCTCGTTCTTGGTGAACTTGGAACCCATCAGCATACCGACACCCAGATCGAAACCGTCGAGAATCATGTACATGATGAGGAAGACGCCAATGGCGACAAACCAGAGGGTGGGCAGGCCAGGCTGACCGGCAAAGATATTGAAATCAAAGTTCATGGTGAATCAATCCTTACCCGCCTAGTAGGCGAACTCCAGCACATCGCGCTTGGACTTGTCGTTGGACTCGTCCTCGTGGGGCGACTGAACCAGCTCGGGCATTGCTGCCACAACACCGGCCTTGACGTACTTGATGAGCAGGTAAACCTCAACCACCATCAGCACGCCGTAGAGCAGGCCCAGGGTGAGCAGGGAGAAGAGGATTTCTTCACCGGAAACACCCGGGGAGATAGCTGCTGCGGTGAACAGGTGGATCGAGGGATCACCCTGAAGGTTCGGAGCCACAACGAAGGGCTGGCGGCCCATTTCGGTGAAGATCCAGCCGAGGGAGATAGCGAAGAAGGGAGCCATGATGGACCAGACAGCAACGTTCTTGAGCAGCTTGGACTCGGGAACGGTGCCAACGCCCTTCTTACGGGTTACCCACAGTGCGTAGAGGTAGAGGGGCAGTACGACTGCACCCAGACCAATCATGCCGCGGAAGCCCCAGTAGGAGACCTCGAGGGAGGGCAGGTAGTCAATCTTCTGACCTGCACGCTCGCCGTAGAGCGGGTTGTTGGGCAGGTTGGTGCCGAACTTAGCTTCGTACTCGGGCAGCAGGGTCTGAATACCCTTCACCGGGGTATCGAAGTTGTCGTGTGCCAGGAAGGACAGCACGCCGGGGACCTCGATGATGGGGGTGATCTTGTCGCAGCTCTGAGCGCCGAGCTCGCCGATGGTCAGAACAGAGAAGGCGGTACCGTCGTGGCACGCAGCTTCTGCGGCAGCCATCTTCATGGGCTGCTCGTGGATCATCATCTGTGCCTGCAGGTGGCCGGATGCACCAACACCTGCGAACGCGAGGAGACCAACGACTGCGCCCAGGCGCAGGGACTTGATCCAAACCTGGAAGTCCTTCTTGTCTCGTGCGCCCTTGTCGGACTCACCAACGACGACCTTGCCGTCAACGACCTTGTCGATGCCGTCCTTGCGGCGACGCCACAGCTTGTACCAGGCAATACCGACCAGGAAGCCACCGGCAACCTGGATGGATGCGGTGATGACGTGAGAGAAGGTCACCCATGCGAGGGGGTTCATCAGCACTGCGCCAATGTCGGTCATGCGGGGACGACCGTCAATCATTTCTGCACCGACGGGGTGCTGCATCCAGGAGTTTGCAACCAGAATGAAGAATGCAGAAATCCAGGAGCCGAGAACTGCCATGAACAGACAGAAGGCGTGGACTGCGGGCTTGAGGCGGTCCCAACCGAAGATCCACAGACCAAGGAAGGTCGACTCAACGAAGAAGGCGAAGAGGCCTTCCATTGCCAGCGGAGCGCCGAAGACGTCGCCGACGAAGCGGGAGTATTCACTCCACGCCATGCCGAACTGGAATTCCTGAACCAGACCGGTGGCCACACCCATAGCGAAGTTAATGAGGTACAGCTTGCCCCAGAACTTCGTCATGCGCTTGTATTCGTCCTTCTTGGTACGAACGTAGCAAATGTACAGGTAGGTCACCACAAGGCCCAGACCCAGAGTCAGCGGAACCATGAAGAAGTGGTAGACGGTGGTAATACCGAACTGCCACCTACCAAAATCAAGGGGATCCATTGATAGGTCCTTACTATGTGTGTACTTAATGTGCGTTTGTGCCAGATTTCGGGTAGTCCACCATCGATGGAGGGCATACGAGAGTTACTGACACAGTGTCTCTCATGCTTCTAAGGTACAGGGTTTTCCTAAGAAGCTGTGAGTAGGCTGTGCATAGTATGGACGTTTATTGTTTGACGTTTCGCTAAAGGTACCTTGGACGTTATCCCTCGATGCAAGGGTGGTGAGAGGAATGAGACACGATGGTGCCTTGCGGGGTTGAGAAGCAGTTTCGGAACCTTGGTGAAATATTGCAGTTTTTAATATTTTCTGCAAAATTTTGGTGACAGATTTCGTGATTGTGACAGGTGCTTCAAGTAGTGCTCAAAGCTTAAATTTGCCTGTTTCATGCGGAATTTACGCGGAATCTCCGAGAATTGCGTGACTATTCTCACACAAAATTCATGGATTGTGACACGCCAGCCACCACTGCCCCGCAAGGCACCGCAATGCCCCGCAAGGTACCGCACGCTACATATCGATGCTCTACATATCAATGCTCTCGGCATCCAGCTGATGAGCACCCGCAATAATGAATTCCTTACGCGGAGCCACCTCAGAACCCATCAACAAGGAGAACGCACGCTCGGCAGCCTCCGCATCCTCAATGCGAATACGGCGCAACATGCGATGACGCGGATCCATCGTCGTCTCAGCCAGCTGGTCAGCGTCCATCTCACCCAGACCCTTATAACGCTGAATGGGTTCCTTATAGGACACCCCCTGCTCCCGCAGAGAATCCAGAAGCTCGTGCAGCTGCTTCTCCGAGTAGGTGTACACCATCTCGTTCGGCTTGCCGCGGCGCACCACCTCCACACGATGCAGAGGCGGAACCGCAGCGTACACGCGACCCGCCTCAATCAGCGGACGCATGTAACGGTAGAACAGGGTCAGCAGCAGGGTACGGATGTGGGCGCCGTCCACGTCCGCATCGGTCATCATAATGACCTTGCCGTAGCGAGCAGAGTCCAGATCAAAGGTACGACCCGAGCCTGCACCGATGACCTGAATCAGCGCCGCACACTCAGCATTCGCAAGCACATCAGTCACCGAAGCACGCTGAGTGTTCAGGATCTTACCGCGAATCGGCAGCAGAGCCTGATACGAAGAAGAACGCGCCAGACGCGCAGTACCCAGCGCCGAGTCACCCTCCACAATGAACAGCTCAGAATGCTCCACATTGGTCGAACGGCAGTCCACCAGCTTAGTGGGCATGGACGAAGACTCCAGCGCGGTCTTACGGCGCTGAGTTTCCTTATGGATGCGCGCCGAGACGCGGGTCTTCATCTCAGAGACGACCTTCTCGCACAGAGCGGCCGCCTGAGCCTTCTCCGCACGGGCGGTCGACTCCAGGCGAGCCTTCAGCGCATCACCCACGACCTTCGACACGATCTGGCGAACCGCCGGGGTACCCAGAATCTCCTTGGTCTGACCCTCAAACTGCGGCTCGGCAAGACGCACGGTCAGCACGGCGGTCAAGCCGGCGAGCACGTCATCCTTCTCAATCTTGTCGTTACCCACCTTGTACTTGCGGGCATTATCGGCAAGGTGCTTGCGCATCACGCGCAGCAGGCCCTGCTCAAAACCGGTGGTGTGAGTACCGCCCTTGGGGGTGGCAATAATATTCACGAAGCTGCGGACCGTCGTCTCGTAGCCAATGCCCCAGCGCAGCGCAACGTCCACTTCGCAATCGCGCTCCACGTCGGTCAGCTGCGAGCGGCCGTCCTCACCCAGCACCGGCACGGTCTCGGTGAAAGATCCGCTGCCGCTAAAACGCCAGGTGTCGGTAATACGCTCATCGTGCGCCAGAAACTCGACGAACTCGCTAATGCCGCCGTCGTACTGGAAAACTTCCTCGTGGGGCTCCAACTCGCCGGGGGTGCCGGGCAGGCGGCGCTCATCGCGGATGCAAATACGCAGCCCCGGAATGAGGAACGCGGTCTGGCGCGCACGAGCAGCCAAGTCCTCATAGCTGAACTTAGCGTCGGGGGTGAAAATCTGCGGGTCAGCCCAATAGCGCACACGGGTGCCGGTCACGCCGCGCTTAGCGCGACCCACAATCTGCAGAGCATCAGTGCCCTCGGTTGCGGGAGTGAACGGATCTTCGGGCTTGGGGGTGCGGCCGGACTCAAAGAAGCCGGGAATGCCGTGGCGGAAGGACATCTGGTAGGTCTTCGAGCCACGATCCACCTGCACGTCCAGACGCGAAGACAGCGCGTTCACCACGGAAGCGCCCACACCGTGCAAACCACCGGAGGCGTTATAGGAGCCACCGCCAAACTTACCGCCGGCGTGCAGCTTAGTGAACACGACCTCCACACCGGACAGGCCGGTGCGCGGCTCAATGTCGGTGGGGATACCGCGGCCATCATCGCGTACCTCAACCGAACCGTCACGGTACAGAATGACCTGAATGGACTGGCCAAAACCGGCGAGCGCCTCATCCACCGAGTTATCGATAATCTCCCAGAGGCAGTGCATCAGGCCGCGGGAGTCGGTGGAGCCAATGTACATGCCCGGGCGTTTGCGTACAGCTTCCAGACCTTCCAGCACGGAGAGGTGACGGGCGGTGTAGTTCGAAGACGCCACGGGAATCCTTTCGGCAAATGATGGCTGTGTGCAAGTGATGACTGTGTGTTTAGCGCGGCAAGCTCGCGAAGGGGAGAAAGAAACGCCCCGGCTTGCACTCATAGTGCTCTAAGCTTCTATTCTATCGTGGCTTGTTGCCCGCTTCTGTCTGCATCGTCATTAGGTGCGGTCGAGAGACTGAAACAGCAGAAAAGCACCGGCTGCCACTCCCCTATGGAGTAGCAGCCGGTGCACGGGTATCTGAATTTTTAGGGTGGGCTTTTGAGGTATCCACTCTGGGCACCTCATAGCTGAGGTACTCCCCTAGTGCGCATCACCCGAGGCACGCGAGGAGCTCTCGTGACGGTTCGTGACCATAATATTGGATTTGAAGTAGAACTCTTCGGGGAGCTCATTCGTGACCGGGCCGTGCGGGAACTCGCTGAGCTTCGGCACGAAGTACCAGTCCATCAGCTCGCCGCTGCTCTGCTTAAGCACGCGACGTTCCCTCATGGCGTGGCGTACCTTGCGGCGCAGACGCGGGCTGTCTTTCAGGGTGCTGGTGAAGACCCACGGAGTCTCGTAGCCCTCGGTGACCATGCCGAAGGTGATGCGCAGGTTGCCGTTCATATCGGCGTCCATCGTGAAGTCGCCGTCTGCGATGTCGGTGAAAGCGAGCATCCAGCTGTGACGGCGTTCGTAGCTTTCGCGGGTGGTCTGCAGTGCCGCAATGATGCGGTGGTCGACCAGCAGCTCCACCTTACGTTCGGTGATTTCGCCCAGACGAGCGTAGGAGCCGAAGGCACGGTTCGCACCACTGCGGCGAGGCCACTTCGTCACCGCACCGTGCGGCACCTCCCCCGCAAAGGTGAAGGGGCCCGTCATGGTGCCGGGCAGACGCAGACGCTCAAACGGAGCAGTCGGCAGGAAGGTCGTCAGCAGCTGATCAGAGCTCACCGACTTACCCCAGCGTGCCATCTCAAAAACAGTCGGTTCGGGGCCCACCGGGTAGATGCGCGGCATCTTGCGCCCGAATTCGTCAAAACCGTCAATAAACTCACCGTTGGAGCTGTACCCGGGCATGGTCGCACCGAGCGGGCGAGTCCACGACCCCGAATACGGCTTGGTCAGGTGCGGGTTCTCCACCGGCAGGATGCTGGTGCGAGCGCCCAGGTAGGCGGGCATCCGCGAGAGGTTACGCCAGGCGAACTTTGCGGCAACCGCCTCGCGCCACCACATCGGGCGTTTGCCCGGGGTCTGCCCGCCCAGGCAGTGCATGAGTAGCCAGAATCCAGCCCAGCCGAGGCAACCTGCGGAAACCACCCAGAGAATAATCGTCAGCACGGTGTGCAGGGTTCCGGTCGCCCAGATGTTCGTGGCGATCAGGCCCATGAACGCCGCCCACGCCACCATGACGTACGGGCCGAGCGTAATCATCGGGTCGACCACCTTCACGGCGGCAATGACGCGGCGGTTCAGTCCGCGCCACACGTAGGAGTACGCCCAGCATCCGGCGGCAAGGGCGAGTGCCATCAGCAGAAGAAGGATGAGCATCGGTGTGTCTCTTTCGCTGCAGGTTTTTCTACCGTGGTCGGTGACAGCAAGCGTCGGGCAGATGCCCCGCTGAAAGGCTCTTCAATAGCAAAACTCGCCTGCCGAAGGTACCTTCAGCAGACGAGTTTCTTTGGTGTCACTAACCTTGAGGTAAAGCTTCTCACACTATTGTGCCTTTAATTGGTATCCCTGTGGGGGATTTTAGGGGGATGCACGAAAAAATCGTACCCAACCCCCGCGTTTTTACCCATCAGACCGGCACCGTGAGACCAGCGCTGCGAGACAGGCGCAACGAGACCGGCACAGCGAGTATGCTCTGGCGCCTCAGCGACGGTTTTAGACAGAGGTTTTAGACAGCGGTTTTAGGAGGTCAGCGCGGCAGCAATCTGAGGAATCAGCGCCTCAAAAGCACGCGCACGGTGGCTAATCGAGTTCTTAATCTCTGCGGGAATCTCAGCGCACGACTTGCCAGCGTACTGCCCCTCGTACAGGGCGTTCTCACCGTTCAGCTCCACGGGGCGCAGGATCGGGTCGTAGCCGAAGCCGCCCTCCCCCGCCGGTGCGGTCAGCAGCTCGCCGGGCAGCTCGCCGTACTCGACCGCCTCAAAACCGTTCGGGGAGGCAACCGACGCCGCGCAGCAGAACTTCGCGCCGCGGTGCTCGGCAGGAATATCGCTCAGCTGAGCCAGCAGCAGGTTCAGGTTCGCGGTGTCATCACCGTGGCTACCCGCCCAGCGCGCCGAGAAAATACCGGGAGCACCGTTGAGCACATCCACCGACAGGCCGGAATCGTCAGCAATAGCGACCAGGCCGGTTGCCTCGGCAACAGCGCGCGCCTTCAGCAGGGAGTTCTCAGCGAAGGTCACGCCGGTCTCGGGAACATCGGGGGCGTTCACGCTGGAGGCGTCAACCACCTGGGTATCAACGTCCAGGCCGTCAATGCGTCCGCGCAGAATTTCGCGCAGTTCCTTGAGCTTGCCCTTATTGTGGCTTGCCAGAACAATCTTTGCGTCTGCCATAGTTTCTCCTTGTCGACGGAACTAGTTACTGGGACGGGTTAGTGTGCCAGTGCTTCACGCTGAATCTGAGCCAGCTCTGCGGTGCCTTCCAGCGCCAGGTCGAGCAGGCTGTTGAGCTCGTCGCGGTCGAAAGGCGCGCCCTCGGCGGTGCCCTGAACCTCAACGAACTTGCCGCTGCCGGTGACGACCACGTTCATGTCGGTCTCGGCGCGAACGTCTTCGGTGTAGGGCAGGTCCAGCATGGGGGTACCGTCAATAATGCCCACCGAAATTGCGGATACCGAATCGATCAGCGGGTTCGCCTTAGAGGGCAGAATCTTCTGCTCTTTCGCCCAAGAAATAGCATCAGCCAGCGCCACGTACGCGCCGGTGATGGAGGCGGTGCGGGTGCCGCCGTCAGCCTGCAGAACGTCACAGTCGAGCACGATGGTGTTCTCGCCCAGCTCGTCCATGTTGATGACCGCACGCAGGGAGCGACCAATCAGGCGAGAAATCTCGTGGGTGCGGCCGCCCACGCGGCCCTTCAGCGACTCGCGCGAAGAACGGGTGTTGGTGGCGCGCGGTAGCATCGCGTACTCGGCGGTCACCCAGCCCTTACCTTCACCCTTGAGCCAGCGCGGCACACCCTCAGTGAAGGATGCGGTGCACAGCACGCGGGTGTTGCCGAACTCGATGAGGGCGGAACCCTCAGCGTTGCGGGACCAGCCGCGGGTAATGGTAATGGGGCGCAGTTCGTTGAGGGCGCGGCCGTCTTCACGGGTTGCAGTCATGTGTTCTCCTTGAATCTGTCTGCGGGATCTGTGTCTGTCTGTTGAATCTATGTCGAAAAATAGGCGAGGCTGAGCGCAGTTTGCACTAGTCCAGCTTGTTTTAGCCTAGCCTAGCTCGGGTTTAGCCTAGTCCAGCTCGGGTTTAGGGAGCGCAATCGCGGTCTTCAGCGGCGGATCGAGCACCTCCACCACGTTCAGGGTGGACGTGACCGGGTGAGCCTCCGTCGGGCGCGGGTAGATGCGGTAGCTTGCCGCCATTTCGGCAATGCCGACCGGGCCGGAGAAAGCACTGCGCGCCTCCGCGTAGGCGATGTCCGGGTCGTTCCACACGGGCAGGTGGGTCAGCAGCAGGTTACGCACGCCCGCCTCCGTAGCGGCTTCGCCGGCACGCTTGCCGGTCAGGTGAATACCGCGCAGGGCGTCGTCGCGGCCCTCCTGGTATGCCGCCTCGCAGAGGAACAGGTCAGCGCCGCGCGCAGCCTTGACCAGACCCTCGCACAGGTCGGTATCGCCCGAGTACGAGAACACGGTGTGGCCCTCGCGGTCGTTGCAGGTGATGCGCAGCGCGTACGGGTCCTTCGAGGGGTGAACCACGCGGAACGGCTCCACGCGGAAGGGACCAATCTGCACGGGCTTACCCTCAGTCCAGGTGTGATACTCAAACTCGGTGCTCATGCCCGGCTCCGGGTCCAGGCCGTGAGTCGCCGAAAGGTACTCGTTAATCGCGGCGGGACCGTACAGCGGAATGCGGCCCTTGGGCCAGCCGCGCGGATCCCACTTAACCGCCACGTGCAGACCGGACAGGTCGATGCAGTGGTCCGGGTGCAGGTGCGAAATCAGAATCGCGTCGATATCGCTCAGGTCGATATGGCGCTGGAGCATGCCGAGTGAGCCGTTGCCCATGTCCATGATGATGCGCCAGGTTCGACCCGCGAAGTCCGTGGCGGTGAGCATGTAGCAACTAGCCGGTGAGACGGGGCCGGGGAAGGAGCCCGTGCAACCGATAACGGTTAGACGCATGAGGTGTCGTCCTTAGGGGTGGTGCTAGAAAATTCGGTGTCCGCGGAGGTGCGTGCCGCCTCTGCAGGATCTGCCGATTCGTCGATGGTGATGTTGCGGTGTGCCGCAAGCATTTCGGGGGTGAGTGCCGCCAGCGAGCCGGTCGGATAGCGTTCCGCCACGGAGCTGGTGTGGCGCACGTTAGTGACCTCGGGGCCGAGGAAGCGGCGTGCCAGCTGCGAGAACGTCTCAGATTCGCCGGTGGCGAGGAACTCGTGGTGCGGATTTTCCTCGGGGACCGGGCTTTCAATGGCGAGGTTGAGCAGTTCGCGGTACACGTCCTTCGCGGTCTCATCCGCGGAGGACACCAGGGTGACGTCCTCACCCATAATGTAGGAAATCACGCCGGCCAGCAGCGGGTAGTGGGTACAGCCGAGCACGAGGGTGTCCACGCCGGCATCCTTGAGCGGCTGCAGGTACTCGCGGGCGGTCTCCAGCAGCTCGGGGCCGGAGGTAATGCCCTTCTCTACGAACTCCACGAAGCGCGGGCACGCCACCGAGTGCACCTCAAGGTTCGGGGTAATCGCGAAAGTGTCCTCGTAGGCGCGGGAGGTGACGGTCGCCTCCGTCGCAATCACGCCAATCTTGCGGTTGCGGGTTGCGGCGAGCGCACGGCGGGCAGCGGGCTGAATCACCTCAATGACGGGGATGCCGTACTGGCGGGTGTAGCGTTCGCGGGCGTCGCGGAGCACCGCTGCGGAGGCGGTGTTGCATGCGATGACGAGCATTTTCACGCCGGAGTCGACGAGTTCATCCATGATGCGTAGCGCGTTGGCGCGTACTTCTGCGATTTTGAGGGGGCCGTAGGGGCCGTGGGCGGTGTCGCCGACGTAGATGATGCGTTCGTGAGGCAGCTGGTCCATGATGGCGCGTGCCACGGTGAGTCCGCCAACGCCGGAGTCGAAGACGCCGATGGGTGCCGCGGCGGTGGGGCCTACGGGCGCGGGGCTTCCCCAGGGGGTGCGGGCACGGTAGGGATTGGTTGCATCAATGCTGTCACTCATGTGTCACCTACACTTCGTTATCGGTCGGGTACCACGTTCTATGCTAACTCGCTAAGGTTACCCTTTTAGTCCGTTGAGCGGTTAGATGAGTCGAGAACCACCATTATGTGGTTGTATATGACGATAGTTTGAGGGGGAATTTGAAAAATTCGTTCTATTCTTGCTCGTTTGCCCCGCCAAATACTCCGCCGGACTTTTCCTCTTCTTCGTCGTCCAGCCCGTCGAGCATGGCGAGCATGAGCGAGTCCTGAACCCAGGAGACAAAGTTGTACACCACAGCCATGTACTCTTCTTGGGTCTCGATCTCGGAAGGGTCGGTGAACGCCGCAATATCTTCTGCGGTGTCTTCGTCCACAATGTAGAGGCGGTCGGCGAGCACCAGGCGAATATCGCCGAGCGCGGCAGCCCAGGCGCGGGCGTGTTCTTCGTTCAGGCGCAGGTCGCTGGATTCAATGTCGAAGGCGAGCATGGCGAGGTTCGCGCGTTTGGTTTCGCGCAGGTCGCGTTCGGTGTAGCGGCGGTATTCGGTGGCGGCCTCGTCGTCGCTGCTTGCGGCGGGTAGCAGGCGTGCTACGGCACTGTCGGCGGGAATGGTGGGGTTTTCGGTGATGCCGACCAGCGCCTCCAACGGGTCGACGGTGCCGCCGTCGGCGGTGGTATCTGCCGGGCGCAGTAGCGCGCGCACGTCTTCGGCGAGTTCGCGAATCAGGTCACGTTCGGCGGGTTCGAAGGAGGCGGTGTAGCCTCCGGGGGTGCGGCGGAAGGGTCGCGCCATTAGTTTTCTACTTTCTCGAAGGTTGCCAGCAGGCCCCAGGCGTGCATTGCCTGGGTGTGTTTTTCGGCGTCTTCGCGGGAGCCGGTGAAGACGATTGCCTTGCCGTTGTTGTGCACCTGCAGCATGAGTTCTTCGGCGCGGGCACGGGAGTAGCCAAAGTGGCTACGGAAAACGTAGGACACGTAGGTCATGAGGTTGACGGGGTCGTTCCAGACGATGACGTTCCAGGGGATGTCTGCGGCGAGGATGTTCTCCAAGGCGGTGTCGAGGTCGGTGTCCTCGAGGGTTCCGGTGGAGAGGGTCACGGCGGTAGTGTTCATTGGTTTCCTTTGCGGCCGGTTCCCTTTGATTATACGGGCGGGTATGTGTTGCCCCTGTGTGGCCCCTGTGTTCGTCCTGCGCTACTGCGGTGTTCGTCCTGTACTGCTCCCGCACAGAGTGCTGGTAATTTGTCATACTACAGTACTTAGAGTCAAGAATACTTTATGTAGTGATTGACACGCCGACTCAAGAGGAAAAATACCCTAATCCCCCACTACAATAAACACATGGCTACTACTTCCCTTCTCACCGACCACTACGAACTGACCATGCTCCAGGCGGCACTCGCCTCCGGCGCAGCCAACCGTAAGTGCACCTTCGAAGTCTTCACCCGCCGCCTGCCCGCAGGCCGCCGCTACGGCGTCCTCGCAGGCACCGGCCGATTCCTCGAAGGCCTCGCGAACTTCCGCTTCAACGACGAAGAACTCTCCTTCCTCTCCTCCCGCAACATCGTCAACAAAGAAACCCTCTCCTACCTCGAATCCTTCACCTTCAGCGGCAACATCCGCGGCTACGCAGAAGGCGAAGCATTCTTCCCCCACTCCCCCGTCCTGCAGGTCGAAGGCACCTTCGCCGAAGCGTGCGTCCTCGAAACCTACCTGCTGTCCATCCTGAACTTTGACTCCGCCGTGGCGAGCGCCGCCTCCCGCATGAGCGCAGCCGCTGGCAACCGCCCCTGCCTCGAAATGGGTTCGCGCCGTGCCCACGAACGCGCCGCCGTCTCCGCTGCACGCGCCGCCGTGATCGCCGGCTTCGCGGGCACCTCCAACCTGGAGGCCGGTCTGCGCTACGGCCTGCACACCATCGGCACCAGCGCCCACGCCTTCACCCTGCTGCACGACAGCGAACGTGAAGCGTTCGAGGCGCAGCTGCGTTCCCTCGGCGCCCGCACCACCCTGCTCGTCGACACCTACAACGTGGACGAGGCGGTCCGCCTCGGCGTGGAACTCGCTGGCGAAGAGCTCGGCGGCGTGCGCCTGGACTCCGGCGACCTGGTCGCCACCGCGGCCCGCGTGCGTGAACTGCTCGACTCGCTCGGCAACACTCACACCAAGATCACCGTCACCAGCGACCTGGACGAGTACGCCATCGCCTCCCTGGCGGCAGCCCCCGTGGACTCCTACGGCGTGGGCACCAAGCTGGTCACCGGTTCCGGCGCGCCGACCTCCTCCATGGTGTACAAGGTTGTTGAGCGTGAGAACTCTGCCGGTGAAATGCAGCCGGTCGCGAAGGCATCGGCTGGCAAGGCGTCCATTGGTGGCGCCAAGCGTGCGGCCCGCCGCCTCAACGGCATGGGCATTGCGACCGCCGAGGTTCTGGGCACCCACGAGGATCCGAGCCTGCTCGAGGACACCCGCCCGCTCATGGTGGACTTCGTCCGCAACGGCGAGCTGCTCCCCGGCTTCACTGGTGAGGAAGGCGTGCGCCGCGCAACCGCCCGCCACGCAGCATCCCTGGCTGAGCTTCCCGAAGCTGCCCGCCGCCTCTCGGAGGGTGAGCCGATCATTCCGACCGAGTTCATCTAAGCAGCCCTTCTGAGATACTGTTTTCACTCGGCGAATTTCACTCGGCGAATCAGAGTGAAAACTCATTCCTACTTGTAAAGGACAGACATGTCTAAGGCACTGATTATTGTTGACGTGCAGAACGATTTCTGCGCCGGCGGCGCCCTCGCCACCGAGCGCGGTGCGGACGTTGCCGCGCTGATTAGCGAGTATGTGGAGAACAACCACCACCGCTACGACGCGATTGTCGCCACCCAGGACTGGCATATCAATCCGGGCTCGCACTTCTCTAATACCCCCGACTACGTTGACTCCTGGCCGGTGCACTGCGTCGCCAAGAGCGAAGGCGCGCAGATTCACGAGAACCTGGACACCGACTACATTGAGGCGTACTTCCGCAAGGGCCGCTTCGAGGCAGCCTACTCGGGTTTTGAGGGGCTTCTCGCCCCCGAGGATGAAGTCGCAACCGGCGAGCACGAGCCTGGTGCGGATGCGTCCGAGGACGGTCCGCAGACTCCCCTGTCGGAGTGGCTGGATGAGCGCGGTATCGAGTTCGTCGATGTTGTCGGTATCGCCACCGATTATTGCGTGTCGGCAACCGCTCGCGATGCGGTCGATGCAGGCTACGAGACTCGCGTGCTGCTTGACCTGACCGCGCCCGTGCACGAGGACAAGCTCGACGACGTGGTTGCCGAGCTTGAAGATGAGGGCGTCGAGGTGGTTGAGGTTCTCTAACCTCCACTATCACTGTAGATAACTCGCCATTTCAAGCGGGCGTTGAATATACAGAGACGTTGAATACACAGAGGCGGGGAGCCTGGGATAGTACATCCCAGGCTCCCCGCCTCTTCGTAGATGTAAACCTTCCGGGGTTATCTGTTTCTGACAGCCAGAGGCCGTGATGAACGTGTTTTGGGTATAGCGAAGGCCCGCAGACACCGAAGTGCCTGCGGGCCTTCAGGTTGGCGCATTACTACCAACCTTTTCCTCAAAGCCATTGGTTTCATCGTTGAGGCTCAACGAGACATCACTCAATGGCGTTCTCCATGAGTGGCCAAAATACACCAAGAGACCACTCGCCAGAGAAGCACATAGCCCTCTTGCCAGATATGCGCGGATGCGCCTCTGGAGGGACTAAAACTTAGGGGCCGATTCTCCCGCCCCTGATGAGATTTCAGGAGTGGGAGAACCGGAAGGGCTAGTATCTAACCCACCGAGTAGCCCAAGAGGGCGACTCGAATAAGCACGCTATTAGGAGCGCTCGCAGAGGGTGACCTTCACGTAACCGGGGTTACGAACGCCGGATTCCTTCGCAGCGTTGTTAGCGGAGGAGATAGAGCCTCCAGCAACAGAGGGAGCAACGTAGGAGCCACCTGCGCCACCTGCACCAGCCTGGAGCAGTGCACCAACATTCTGGCGGACACCACCCTTAGCAGCGGTGTTACCATTCCACTTCTCGCCGGTCAGAATCGAAGAGAGTGCACGAACAGCACCGGAGCCACCGCCACCGTAGCCAGCGCCACCACCTGCGGAGACAACGCCCTGGTAGCCATTGAAGCTCTTCTTTGCAGAATCAACCTCAAGGCCGCCCTTCTCATCGCCCTTAACCACGCCTGCATCGATAGCCTTCTGGTTAGTAACGGGGATAGACTCCTTCGGCAGATCGGGGTGGTTATCCAGCTGGTAGGAGTATGCGGAGACACCGTCTGCACCCTTACCGTCGAAGCCGTTACCACCGGTATCACCTGCGGTAGAGGAGCTGAAGATTTCCTGGTTGTTGGTGGACACGAAGCCCATCACACCGAAAACGTTAGCCAGTGCGTAGAGGCGAGGCTTCTCACCACCGGTACCACCGGTGCCGTTGCCACCACCCTTACCGCCAGCAACTTCCATTGCGGAGGTGGGGGTACGCTTACCGGATGCATCCTTCAGGTGGGTATACCAGGAGACAGAGGTCTCTGCATCGTCACCGGTTGCTGCGGATGCGCTTGCACCTGCAGGCAGAACAGTGGTGTTCGAGGTGTCGCTCAGAGCGGTGGTGCTGGTGTCCTTCGCCTTAGAGTTGAAGTAGGGGTTGGGCTCAGTACCAATAACCTTACCCGTAGAATCCTTCTTCTCACGGGTTTCATTCAGAACATTGTTAGTAGCCGGCTGGGTACGGATACCCGCACCGCCACCGCCACCTGCAAGAGCCACAACGGTACCGTCAATCACCAGAGCGGAGGAGCCACCACCGGAACCGCCGTGAATGTAACGCTTCATGTCGGAGCCACCAGGCCACTTAGCATCGACGCGAGACTGTGCATCCGAGGGGACGGTGTAAACATTCACGTCACCACCATTACCATAGCCCTGGCCGCCGGTTGCCGGACGGGTGCCCCAAATCTTGTAACGCTTCTCTTCCGGAGTATCAGGAGCGTTCTCCGCACCATCCACGCGCTCCAGGTAAGCTACACCACCGGCAGCTGCAACCAGCTCGATAACCTGGCCTTCCTTGACGGGGATTTCACCCACAACGAGAGCGCCGGAACCACCAGCAATAGACGAGGAACCGCCACCTGCACCACCGGCAACCTCGAAGCGAATCTTGTCAACCTTAGCGGGAACAGTGAACTTCTGGGTGTTCTTAGCACCGGAAGGCTGGCCAGAGATATTGAACTTGGGAGCAGATGCGTACGCGCACTCAGTAGAAGATGCGAAAGCGGGAACCGCAGCAGATGCTGCAACAACCGGAGCAGCCCATGCTGCGCCAGCAACAACCTTGCGGCGAGAAATGTTAGTAGACATGTATGTCCTTCGAGAGTGATATCTTGGGCATTCACTCCCACCAAGAACGCGGCAGATAAATCCACGCAGGGCAGAACGCATACACAAAAAGTGAACATAGCGCGCTGAAGAGAGTGAATGCATGATGTTTCTATACAAGCGTCAGCCCCTGCACGCCCAGAAGATCAAAAACACAAAGGTCAGCTTCAAAAGCACAGGGAAACCCAACACTTGGAGAAAGCATACCCCCCCCCCGTATTAAAATTTCAAGCGAAAAACGCACACAATCTTCCATAAACCCACTTTGACATGCAGTGTTCAACCAGTACTTGAACTTTTATTCACACACATTTCTCCCCTAAATCCCTCTGACGCTCCTCCCATAAACAACCTTCAGGCGATGTTTTTCTCGAAATAAAGATTCAAAAGCCACATCTAGAATTTAAGAACCACACATTCCCACCATTCACCCGGCAGATTTTTCCTCTTTTGTGCTTTTAAGCACCTGAAAAAACCTTCAGGTAAAAATCACTCAAAGAACTATAGTTTTCCTTCATATACGCAGAAGCCCCGCGAGCGCACTCACTCGCGGGGCTTTTCTTTACGTTCTATCCACGTTCTAGCGTCGACCCACGAACCAGTCCGACAGCTTATCGATACGCGCCTGAATCTGCTCCGCAGAAGCCTGCGCGACCGCCGGGCCGCCACAAATCTTACGCAGCTCATTGTGAATCACGCCGTGCGGCTGACCCGAACGAATCGACCACGCTGCCACGTTCTTCGCCAGCTTATTGCGTAGCTCCTTCAACTGGCGGTGATCCACCACCGAAGGCGCCGCAGTCGCCGGGCGGCGTGCCGCATGCTCACGCTGATGCGCTCGCAACAGCGTACCGACCTGTTCGGCATCCAGCAGGCCCGGAATACCCAGGAAGTCCTGCTCCTCCTCACTACCCACGGCAAGGTTGCCGGAGGCGAACTCAGCGCCGTCGAACAGCACACCGTGGAAGGACGCCTCGGAGCCGAGCGCCTCGAACTTGCCGCGTGCCAGCTGCTCGGAGGCGCGCTCCTCGCGGTTTGCTTCTTCGAGCAGGTGATCGTCCAGGCCTTCAACCATAGGGTCGATTTCCTGGGGTGTGCCACGGTCGAGGGCGTGGTCGCGTTCTACTTCCATGTCGTTGGCGAGCATCATCAGCTGCGGCACCGAGGGTAGGAACACGGACGCGGTTTCGCCGCGCTTGCGGGCACGCACGAAACGACCAATAGCCTGCGCGAAGAACAGCGGGGTGCTGGTGCTGGTGGCGTACACGCCCACGGCGAGGCGGGGCACGTCCACGCCTTCGGATACCATGCGCACGGCAACCATCCAGCGTTGCATGCCTTCACGGAATTCGTCGATTTTTGCGGAGGCTTCACGGTCGTCAGAGAGAATCACGGCGGGGTATTCGCCGGTGATTTTCTGAAGCTGCTCTGCGTAGGCTTTGGCGTCCGCGTGGTCGGTGGCGATGACGAGCGCACCGGCGTCGGGCACGGTGCGGCGCACCTCGGTCAGGCGCTTATCGGCCGCCGCGAGTACGGTCGGGATCCATTCGCCGTTGGGGTCGAGGGCGGTTCGCCACGCCTGGGAGGTAATGTCCTTGGTGAAACCTTCGCCGAGGTTTGCCGCCATTTCCTCACCGGCGGAGGTGCGCCAACGCATCTGGCCCGAGTACGCCATGAAGATGACCGGGCGCACCACGTGGTCCTTCAGCGCGGGGCCGTAACCGTAGGAGTAGTCCGCTTTGGAGCGGCGGATACCGTCATTGTCGACCTCGTAGGTGACGAACGGAATCGGGGAGGTGTCCGAACGGAACGGGGTACCGGTCAGCGCCACGCGGCGGGTCGCGTCGTCGAACGCTTCACGCAGGCCGTCGCCCCAGGACAGCGAATCACCGGCGTGGTGAATCTCGTCAAAAATTACGAGGGTCTTCGTTTCCTCGGTGTTGCGGGCGTGTAGCTGCGGCTTATTCGCCACCTGCGCGTAGGTCAGCGCCACACCCTTGTAGTGGCGGCTGATGGTCACATCCGCGTTCTTGAAGTTCGGGTCAATGGGAATACCGACCTTCGCGGCGGCGTCTGCCCACTGCTTTTTCAGGTGGTCGGTGGGCGCCACAACGATGAGCTGGCGGACCGTGCCGCGGTTGAATAGTTCCTTGGCGAGGGTCAGCGCGAACGTGGTTTTACCCGCGCCGGGGGTTGCGACTGCCATGAAGTCGCGGGGGTTGGTTTCGAAGTACTTCTGCATGGCTTCTGCCTGCCAGGCACGCAAGCTGACGGAAGTACCCCAGGGGGCGCGGTCGGGGTATGCCGGGGAGAGCTTCGGCTTCACCATACTGTCAAATAGTGTGGGTTCCTCTGCGGGTGCGCTCATTCTCTCCTTCTTCCTCTTCTGCCTCTACTGATTCCTCCCGCCGACTCAGCGCAGGGGCGCTCCTCCCCCCGTATGGAGGTGGTGGGCACTCTGGTGTTCCTAGTGCGCTGGTGTTCTTAGCACTCTGGCGGTCCGGGCACAGCGAGGTTAAATTCTAGCACCACATCCGCGGGTTGGGCCGGGCTGTGGTGCAAGAATTTGGTGCTCGTCAGCAAAGTCTCATGAGCGGTGTTGGGCCGTTGAGTCTTGCTGCTGCGGCGTGTTATTTATTCGTATTTATTCAGGCGTATCGCCCAGGTTGTATCGCCCCGGTTGTGTTGTCTGAAGCGTGTCGTCTGGCGCGTATTATTCGCCGGAGCCGTTGTCGCCGTCGTTGCCGGGTGCAAGGCCTTCGTAGATTTCCTTGCACTGGGGGCAGACGGGGAACTTCTGCGGGTCGCGGCCGGGTACCCACATTTTGCCGCAGAGGGCGCGCACGGGTTCACCGGTCAGCGCCGATTCGAGGATCTTTTCCTTGCGTACGTAGTGGGAGAAGCGCTCGTGGTCGCCGGGCTCAGAAAGCTGGGTTTCTTCGCGTTCGAGCAGGGCGGTGCCGCCTGCGGTTCCGGGGCCAAAGGGGTCTTCGATACCTTCGATCGAGCTCATGTTTCTCCTTGATGATGAGGTGGGATACATAGGGTGAGGGGTGCCGCTGCACGGTTGGGTGATTGGCGCCTTCTCTATTTTAGTAGCAGTTGGGAGGTGCCGAGCCCCCGGGCGGTCAATATGGAGGCAGGCCACAGCTCAACCATAGACTCTTAGGTATTGCGGTGAGCTTCTTTCCGTCAGAAGTTCGGGGCTAGAATTTCGGGCGGCATAGAAGCATAGAAAAGGGGTTCCGCGCCAGGCGTAGTACCTAACACGGAACCCTTCTCTTTTATTCCTGATGTGCTGGAGCTTCGACTCTTGTTAGTTCGCCTGGAAGCGTGCCACGCGCTCCAGCATCTTGGAGCTGACCTTATCGTAGCGGTGACCGCCCCACGCCACGCCGCCCACGAGCAGTGCGGCACCAATCAGCAGCTGAATCAAGCCACCGTAGACGAGGGTCAGCACATCCTGCGTGCGGAAAATGTACACGACAACAGAGATACCGCCGGGCAGCGCGCTGAGCATCACCAAAACTATAGAGAGCATCAGCAGCAGTTGCTTAGCGAAGCCGTCAGTGTTCTTCGGGTTCTTGAACGGGTTAGCACCGGGAGGCGCCACGGGCGGGCTGATGAAGGTATCCATCACGCATCCCATGCCAGCCGCCGCGGCGAGCACGCCCAGCTGGTGCATCAGCACGATGGGGAAAAGCTCCAGGTGTCCATTTGCCGCTGAGGCGACGAACACCATCACCACCACGATCGGAACCGTCAGGATGCTGTAACCCCAAAGACGGCCGAGACGATCGTCAATACCGCGTAGCGGGGAGAGCACGTGCAGGCTGAATGCGGTGTTGTCGTAGGAGACGAGATAGCACATGTAGTAGCCGGTGAAGACGGTGCAGAAGTACATCCAGAATCCGAAGAGCTGCATCACGCCGCTATTGATGATCTGGTTAGCTTCAGCCGCGTTGACGCCGTTAAAACTGGCCCGACTTTCGAAGGAGCCTACAGAGCTCAGGAACAGGGGCATAGCCACCGTCAGTATCAGGTAAAGCATGGCGGTGCTTGCGGTCAGCAGCTGCAGACGGTTGTCTTTCAGAAATGAGTGCAGGGTTCGTGCCGCCACGGCGCCACGCGGGGTTGCCGGGAACCGTGCCAACAGACCCAAATCACCTGCGGCGACTTCGGCAGCGCTGGCGTGGTGCGCGCTACCGCCCACATTCGCCATGGAGCGTGCCAGGTTCTTACCCCACAGCCACCATCCGCCAGCCAGGTAGACGAGGGTCAGAGCCAGGCAACCAAGGGCGGTGCCCATATTGCCGGTCGCCATAAAGTAGGGCACAGCAAACGCGGACCCGAAGGGCGTCACGCCCAGCCACGGCAGGTAGGGCAGCACCTCTTCCCAGTGCTTGGTCAGGTAGGTTATCGTTCCACCGAAGATAAAGCCGGCGCTCATCATCAGTAGCATGGCAACGATCATCAGGGTGTTGGCGATGCGCGGGTTATCATTCAACGCCATGCCCAGGCGGTTGGCGAGACGAGCCCACACCATGAGGTTCGCAAGGCCGAGCACGCAGCAGATGAGGTACACGACCAGCGCGAGCGGTTGCGATATAAACGCGATCGCACCCAGCAGCACGGCAATGATGCTGGCAATGCCGGGGATACCCACGAACCCGCCGAGGAACTGGCCCTTCTGCAGGGTGGAGGGCTTGATGGGGAAGAGCACGAATCGGCTCTCGTCCAGGGTGCCGTCCAGTCCGCTAAAGAAAATGGGGACAATAGCCCAGGCGAGCGCAATAACCGCGCCTACCAGGAGGGTTCCGAGCTGACCGTATTCGGGTACCTCCGAGTTAGCGATAAAGTATGCGGAGCCGAGGCCGAAGAGCATGCCGCCCGCATAAAGCGCCGCAAAAATTAGGCCGATGAGCGCCCAGATGCTGCGGCGGAAGGAGGCGAGCACATACTGCCACTTTAGTGAGACGAGGTGCCCAACCATGACAATCCTTCCGAGGAGGTGCGGCCGCCGACCAGCTGCACGAATCGTTCTTCAAGGCTCATGCCGGCGCGTACTTCATCGACCGTTCCGGCGGCGAGAATACGGCCGGAGTCCATGACGGCTACGTGGTCGCACAGGCGCTGGACAAGGTCCATCACGTGCGAGGAGATAATGACAGTTCCGCCGGAGGCAACGAAGCCACGCAGAATGTCCTGAATATTAGCGGCGGAAACCGGGTCGACCGCCTCAAAGGGCTCGTCCAGGATCAGCACGGAGGGCGCGTGAACGAGAGCGGCGGCGAGCGCAATCTTCTTGGTCATACCGGCGGAGTAGTCGGCGACGGCACGACCCGCAGCGTCGGTCAGGTCCATTGCGGTGAGCAGGTCCTTGACGCGGGATGCGACAGTTTCCTTATCGATTCCGTGCAGGTAGCCGGAGTAGGTGATGAGCTGCTCGCCGGTGAGCTTGTCGAAGAGATGCACACCGTCGGGTAGCACGCCCAGGTGCGCCTTAGCCTTGAGCGGTTCGGCCCACATGTCGATGCCTCGCACGTATGCGGTGCCTTCGCTGGGCATGAGCATGCCGGTGACCATGGAGATGGTGGTGGTTTTACCGGCGCCGTTGCGGCCGACCAGCCCGTAGAAGGATCCAGAGGGGATATCCAGGTTGATGCGGTCGACGGCGACCTTCTGACCGAATGCCTTGGTGAGGCCGCGGATTTCGATGGCGGGGCGAGCGCCAGCTGCAGGTATAGTCTGCGGGGTGACGGGTAGCTGCGGTGCTACCGATGCGGGAACTACAGCTTCCGGCGCTACAGGCTCGAGGTTTGTAGCTTCCGGCGCTGCAAATTCGGGGACTATAGCTTGAGGTACTGCCGCGGCGGGGGTTGCCTCTACTGTGGTCTCTAGTACCGGGTTGGTCTCTTGTACCGGGTTCTGCGGTGAACCTGGTTCTTGCAGGTTCGGGTCCTGGGGAAAGTGACTAGTGTTCATATTTTCACCCTACCACCCCCCCCCATGAGGTCTAGCAGGTTTGGTGATGAAACCTGCATTATTAAGTACTCACAATGCATAATATGGACATTTCGGGGTGCTATAGATGCCATCCAACCGCGCTATCAGACAGGTTGAGTCGCCTGCTCTCCCCACCCTTAAAACCGCTCAAACCCGCGAACGCAGAACGGGCTACAGCCTCCCCCGCAGCCCGAGTGCAGGGGTAGACGATAGCCCGTCCGTATTCAAAGTTTCAGCCGCCTAGATTAGCCAGAGCTCGCTAGACCGGCTCATGACGTTTCCCAGGCGACAGCGCCTTTTAGAACAGCGCCATAGTCAGTGCCGCACGCGCCTTGACGGTGCGCGGGTCAGATGCACCCACCACATCGAAGAGCTGCACGAGACGCTCGCGCACACGCGCCTTATCGTCAGGACCAACAGCGCTGAACAGGCGCAGTAGACGGTTGTACGCGTCCTCCACGTGGCCACCGACCAGGTCCAGGTCGGCTACGTTGAACGCGGCGTCAATGTTCATGGGATCTGCCGCGGCCGCCGCACGTTCGGTTGCCATGTCCAGATCCTTCACACGGGCGAGCAGTTCAACCTGTTCCAGGCCGAGCTTCGCTTCCTTATCACCGGGGTTCTCGGCAATTGCCTTGCGGTATGCGGCGCGGGCGCCCTCCAGGTCGCCGCGGTCGAGGGCGGCGACAGCTTCTGCGTGCAGGGGCGGCAGGGGCTTTTCATCTTCGGGAACGACCGGGTCGAAGCCGCCGGGCAGCTGGTACTGTGCCGCGAGTTGCAGAACCTGGGAGAGCACATCGCCGAGGTCTTCTGCGCTGACCGGGCCGGTGTAAATCGGTGCCGGGCGGCCCGCCAGAACGGCAACGCCCGCGGGCACGCCGCTCACGCCGAATGCCTGGGCAGCTTCGGGGAGCTTGGTGACGTCCACGGCAGCGCAAATCATGCTACCTGCGGCGGAATCAACAAGCTTCTGCACGCCTTCGAGCATCTGCAGGGAGGAGGGCGAGTGCGGCGCGTAGAGCGCAAAAATTACGGCACCCTGGCTGGAGAGCTGAACGAACTTCTGGAACTCTTCGGGGGTGTTGACCTCGTAGCGCCAGGTGGGAGCGGAGGGGGTCTGCTCGCCGCCCTGTTCGCCAGCAGACTGTGCCGCGTTGGGGTTTAGTTCCATGGCGTTGCGTACGGAGGCGGGAATCTCCTGCGCTGCCCCGTTCTGCGCTGCACCACCCTGCGCGACATGACCCTGTGCCGCGTTCTGGGATGCGCCGCGGTCTGCCGGATCAAAAATAATGCTCATCCTGGGCTCCTTTACGTTCTGTACCTATTGTTGCGTGCGGGCTAAATCCTTCACGCGTTCCTTCCTCTATTATCCCCACAACGCACCGTTGCGAGCGCCCGTTCTCTGTCGCCTACGCTCTGAGCTCATGCCGGGGATAGCGTTTGGGCTATTGCCCGATCCGTCCCGCAAATATCTCTCCCACATGCACTCCCCTGTCCTTGGGATTCACCGTGGACGCCGTAACAAAGTAAACCAGCCGGTAGAATGGCACAGTAGAGAAAAAATACCCGGAATGATTCGGAAAGGAAGAGCATGAGCGAGAAGAAAGCCTCAGAAGCTCCCGCAGAGACGACATCGTCCCCCGAGACGCGCAAGAAGGAATCCCTCACCGATCAGCTAACGGAGACCTTCAGCGAGCTGACCGAAAGCATTAGCCAGGTGCGTTCCAACCGCCGCCGCGCTTCTATGCCTCCTACGGATACCATTCCGGTGGTTCCCGCCGCTTCTGAGGATGCGCCTCCCGCACCGAAGGTGGTCGGCAACGGCAAGACCTCGATGATGCATAACCCGGTCGCTTTTGGTTTCCTCATGACCGTGGGCGTGGGTCTGGCGCTCTTCGCCTACTACATTTTCAATAATGTGGGTGCCCTGGTGGGTTGGGTGACCGGTGCTATTTTCATTGCTCTGGGTCTGGACCCGATTGTGCGCCGCCTGGAGTCTTGGGGCATTAAGCGCGGTATCGGCGTGATTGCTGTGCTTGCTGGTTTTGCTGGCGCTGTGACCGGTCTGGTGATGACGATTGGCCCGGTCATTAGCGAGCAGGCGTCTAAGTTTGTGCAGTACGCGCCGGGTATTTATCAGAACACGATTGATTCTGATTGGTACCACGAGCTTGATCAGCGTTTTAGCATCAGCACCTGGGTGAATGAGAACGTCCCTAAGTTCTTGGAGTCGACGTTCTCCTCTTCGCAGGTCAATAGCTTCATGTCGAGCCTGGTTTCTGCGGGTTCTACCCTGGCGCAGAGCGTGACCGGCGTGATTATTGTGCTGTTCCTGTCCCTGTACTTCCTCACGTCGATGGACACGATTAAGGCGTGGGGTGTGCGTTTGGCGCCGGCGTCTAAGCGTGTGCGTGTCAAGTACATTACCGACAAGATTACTGAGTCGGTGGGTAACTACGTGATGGGCCAGGCGATGGTAGCCATTCTGAACGCCCTCTTCGCATTCTTCATAATGTTGTTCTTGGGCTTTAGCTTCCCGCAGTTGATGGCTTTGGTCGTTATGATTCTGGCGTTCATTCCGCTGGTTGGTGGCGTGATTGCGCTGATTTTGACCTCGCTGATTCTGCTGACTCAGGGTTGGAGTCTGGCGCTGTGGTTTGCGGTGGCGTACTTCCTGTACTTGCAGGTGGAGGCGTACCTGATTTCTCCGCGTATTATGGCTCGCGCTGTGTCGGTCCCTGCCGGTGTTGCGATTATTTCGGTGGCTGCCGGTGGCGCGCTATGGGGCGTGCTGGGCGCGCTGATTGCTATTCCGGTGGCGGCTTCCATGCTGATTCTGGTGCGTGAGGTGTTCATTCCTCGCCAGGACCAACTATAGTCACCGCCCAGTTGTAGTCGCCTCCCAGCTGTAGAGTCCCCTCTAGGTTCTCTACGCGCTCACGGCTCTTCCACCGAGCAGGCGTTTAAGACATAAGGCGGCGGCTTTGGATGTTCTATCCAAAGCCGCCGCCTTGATATTTTTATGCAGTGTTTTTACGCTGTGTTTTTATGCCAAACCTTTAGAGCTCAGTAATTTCTTCTGCCACCGGGCCGTTGTACTCGGTGGGCAGTTCAGTGGGCACACCGGTTACGATGCTGACAATAGTGTTCAGGACCTGCTGCACGGACTTCTCGCCCACCCACAGGTGCTTGCAACCCTCGAAGGGAATTACCCGAGTACGCGGTACAGCCGCGAAACGCTCACGCGCTGCCGGAGGCTGCAGGTAGTCGTCATGCTCGGGCACCAGCGCGTACAGCGGGTTCGAGATCTTGTTCCACTCGTCCAGCTCAGCCGGGTGCACGCGGTGCAACGGCGGGGAGAGCAGAATGGCGCCGGTGAACTCGTTCGCGTATTCGGGCGCGTACTTGAGCACCAGCTCGGTGCCGAAGGACCAGCCGACCAGCCAGGGGTTCGGCAGGGCACGCTCGCGTACAAACTTCAGGATTGCGTCAAAGTCCTTCTTCTCGGCAAAGCCGCCGTCAAAGACACCTTCGCTGGTGCCGCGAATCGAGGAGGTGCCGCGAGTGTTGAAACGCAGCACCGCGATGTTCGACAGCGCCGGCAGGCGGAAGGAAGCCTTCTTGTACACGTGCGAGTCCATGTAGCCGCCGTGGGTGGGCAGCGGGTGGAAGGTCACCAGGGTTGCCTTGACTTCGCCTTCGGGCAGGGCGAGTTCACCGACGAGGCGCTTGCCGTCCGCGGTGGTGACGGTGAAGTTCTCGCGGCGTGCCGGAAGCACAGTACGTGCCTTAATGGGGGTGGGCTCAGCGGCGGTGCTGAAGACGTAGCGGGCGGGATCGAATTCCTGCTCGCGGGTGATATCGGCGGTGTTGCTCATTGCGTTCCTTCAAGAAATGGATTCGAGAATGTGGTTTTGGTCAAGAATGTAGTCTTAGGCTGCACCTCAAGTGCAGTGTTCAGCCTATTTGCGGCGGGTGCGCCAGCAATGCTGATGCCAGTGCCTGCGCTCGTCAATGGCGCGGCTACGGCCCATCGTGTGGCTTTCTTGCCACACCACCAGGTGCGCTGTTCTGGGCGGAATCGGGCGGTAGCATTCGGGGCAGGTGTAGGTTTTTTGGGCGTTGACGGCGGGAATGTATTGCACCAGCCAGTCACCGTATCGGTCACGTTCCAATCGGGGCGCAGGGTCGAGGATCCTGCTGATATCACGCCCTGCGGGTGCTTGACGGTGCCACTTATCGCTGGTGGTGCCGGATGCTCGCCTGCCGGGATGATTCTTACGTGCCATGAGCCCTATTCTACCGCGCCGCTCAGCTATCTCTACCTATCGGTCCTGCCGCTGTTCGCTCTACGCTCTTCCACATACTGGCGTGGTACTCATGTTGAGGCGGTACTCCCCCGCTCTGTGCCGTACTTCCCTGCTGTGCCCCGTCCGCGACCTGTACCAAGCTCAGGTTCCCTATCTCATACCCTCACCTGCTAGAGCCAAACACTCGTACCTGCTAGAGTGGACGGATGCGTATTGTCATTGCTGAATGCTCCGTAGATTATGAGGGCCGCCTCCGCGCCCACCTGCCCCGCGCTACCCGCCTGCTGATGGTCAAGAATGACGGCTCCGTCCTCATTCACTCCGACGGCGGTTCCTACAAGCCTCTGAACTGGATGAGCCCTCCCTGCTCCCTGCTGGTGGCTGAGCGTGAGGACGTTCCGCAGAGCATCCGTGAGGACCTAGAGTCCGATGTTCAGCAGCTGTGGACCGTTCAGGCAGCTAAGAGCGATGACCGCCTCATGATTCGCATCTACAAGATTGAGCACGAGCACGCCACCGACCTGGGTGTTGATCCCGGCCTCATCAAGGACGGTGTGGAGGCTGATCTGCAGCGTCTGCTCGCAGAGCAGATCCACACTCTCGGTGAGGGCTATTCGCTGGTGCGCCGCGAGTACCCGACCGCTATCGGTCCGGTAGACATCATGGCGAAGGATGCGCACGGCGTCTCCGTGGCGGTTGAGCTCAAGCGTGTGGGCGATATTGACGGTGTGGAGCAGCTGACCCGTTACCTGGAGTTGCTCAACCGTGACCCGCTGCTGGCACCGGTGCGCGGCGTATTTGCGGCACAGACGATTAAGCCGCAGGCACGTACCCTGGCTGAGGACCGCGGTATCCGCTGCGTGAGCCTGGACTACGATGCGATGCGCGGCGTGGACGACTCCGCTGACCGTCTGTTCTAGCTGACCGTCTGTTCTAAACGGCTCTAGGCTAAGCAGCTGCACATAGCTTGAGGGGCGCCTCCCGACCATGGGAGGCGCCCCTTTTCAGCCCATCATCTTTCTGCCCGCGCTCTTTCGGCGCACGCGTTCTTTCTGTGCACACTCTCGTTCTGCGTAAACAATCTACCCCCGGATACACCAATCGCCGGTGCCCCTCCCCTTTCAGGGTGGAACACCGGCGAGGTGTACACAGTGGCTAATTCCCGCTGAGGGGAACCAGCTTTAGATCTGTGCGTGCTTTGCAACGATGGTCACGTGATCGTTCGAGACGGTCAAGAAACCTGCGTTGAGGATGGTCTTAATGGGCTCACCATCAACGGGTTCAATGAGCAGCTCGCCGTCCTGTGCCAGCAGCGTGCAGGTGGGGATCATGCCCGGCAGGATGCCGAGGTCACCGCTGACGGAGCGTGCACGAACGTACTTCGCTTCGCCAGTCCACACGACGCGTTCGCGGGAAACAACTTCAACTTTCAGAGCCATGATTACTTAGCTCCAGTCTGTGCCTTGATTTCCTCGTAGCGGCGCATAACGTCGTCCATACCACCAATGTTGTAGAACGCCTGCTCGGGGATGTGGTCGACATCGCCGTTGCAGATCATCTGGAAGGACTCGATGGTGTCCTTCAGCGGAACGGTCGAACCCTCGACACCGGTGAACTGCTTTGCAGTGTAGGTGTTCTGGGAGAGGAACTGCTCGATACGACGTGCACGTGCCACGACGATCTTCTGCTCCTCGGAGAGCTCGTCCACACCCAGAATCGCGATGATGTCCTGCAGTTCCTTGTTTTCCTGCAGAATAGCCTTCACACGAATTGCGGTGTCGTAGTGCTCCTGACCGATGTACTGTGCGTCCAGAATTCGGGAGGTGGAGGACAGCGGGTCAATTGCCGGGTACAGACCGCGCGATGCGATTTCACGAGAGAGCTCGGTGGTCGCATCCAGGTGCGCGAAGGTGGTTGCCGGCGCCGGGTCGGTGTAGTCATCCGCAGGCACGTAAATTGCCTGCATGGAGGTGATGGAGTGACCGCGGGTGGAGGTAATACGCTCCTGCAGCAGACCCATTTCGTCCGCCAGGTTCGGCTGGTAACCCACTGCGGAGGGCATGCGGCCCAGCAGGGTGGAAACCTCAGAACCTGCCTGAGTGAAACGGAAGATGTTGTCGATGAACAGCAGCACGTCCTGGTTCTGAACATCGCGGAAGTACTCCGCCATGGTCAGACCGGTCAGTGCCACGCGCAGACGGGTTCCCGGGGGCTCATCCATCTGGCCGAACACAAGAGCGGTGTCCTTCAGAACGCCTGCTTCTTCCATTTCGACCCACAGGTCGTTACCCTCACGGGTACGCTCGCCAACACCGGTGAACACGGAGGTACCACCGAAGTTACGAGCCACACGGGTAATCATTTCCTGGATCAGCACGGTCTTACCCACGCCTGCACCACCGAACAGACCAATCTTACCGCCCTTGATGTAGGGGGTCAGAAGGTCGATGGACTTAATACCAGTCTCCAGCATTTCGGTGGAGCCTTCCAGCTCTGCGAAGCCGGGAGCGGCACGGTGGATCGGCCAGTAGGTGTCAGCCTTGATCTCGGAGTTCGGCACGTCGAGTGCGTCACCGAGAACGTTGAAGATGTGGCCCTTCACGCCGTCACCAACGGGGACGGAGATCGGTGCGCCGGTGTCGACTACAGCCTGACCGCGGACCAGGCCGTCAGTCTGCTGCAGGGAGATAGCGCGAACGATCGAGTCGCCCAGGTGCTGTGCGGTCTCGAAGGTGATGGTGCGGGTGCGACCGTCGAGGGTCAGCTCGGTGGTCAGAGCGTTGTAAATCTCGGGGACCTGACCGGCGGGGAACTCGACGTCGACCACGGGGCCGATGACGCGGGCAATACGACCCGTTGCGCCCTGAGTCGGTGCGGAGACCGATTCGTTGTAGGTGGCAGTCATATTTCTCACTTACTTAGAAAGTTTGGACAGTTGATGGCTTCGTTGGCGTACAAGTACTAGGAGCCGAGGGCGTCTGCGCCGCCCACGATTTCGGAGAGCTCCTGAGTAATTTCCGCCTGACGTGCGTTGTTCATCAAACGGGTGTACTTGGTAATCAGCGTCTCAGCGTTGTCACCTGCGGTCTTCATCGCGCGCTGGCGGGATGCCAGCTCACTTGCTGCTGCCTGCAGGAGGCAGGAGAAGATACGCGATGCAATGTAGCGCGGCAACAGCGCGTTGAGCACTTCCTCGGCGGAGGGCTCGAACTCGAAGGATGCCGCCTGCTCGTACTCAGCCTTGGTCAGTTCCTGGTCGGGAACGATTTCCTCGCCCATAGCCTTTGCGTCACCCACGTGGATGGGCAGCAGGCGCAGGATCTTGGGTTCCTGAACAACCATCGACTTGAACTCGGTGTATACGATGTGCAGTTCGTCCACGCCGCCCTCTTCGAAGGGCAGGTCGTAGGCTTCGAGCAGCGCGTCACGAATTTCGACGGCAGTTTCAACACGAGGTGCATCGGTGTGCCCCTCCCACGCACGGGCGTAGGGGCGCTCACGGAACTCGAAGTAAGCCTTTGCCTTACGGCCAACCAGGTACAGCTGTACCTCCTGGCCGTTAGAGCGCAGCCTCTCAATCAGAGATTCGGTACGACGCAGGATAGCGGAGGAGTACGAACCTGCCAGACCGCGGTCACTGGTAACAACCAGGATTGCGGAGCGACGGTGTTCGTAGGTTCCGAACTCGTGCGGCTTGTGAATCAGCGGGTGCTTAATACCGTGCTGAGTCGCAACCGCAGTCACCACGCGGGTCAGAGCGTTCGCGTAAGGGCCGGCTGCCTGAGCAGCGTTACGAGCCTTGTTAATGCGGGAGGTCGCGATCATCTCCATCGCCTTGAAGATCTTCTTCATAGACGACGTCGAAGCAATCTTCTGTCGGTAAACCCTAATCTGGGCTCCCATAGAGCTTCCTTTCTCCTTGCTTTCTGCCCCGCCCCAGCCTCATAGCTGAGGCGGGGAGAAGGCGAGGACTAATCGCTAACCGATGGTTTCCTGAGTGATGTCGCTATCGCGAGCTGCCTTGTGCTCCTCGTGACCTGCGTCGACGAGGTGGCTGCTGCCCTCAGACTTGAAACCCTGCTTGAAGTCAGTAACTGCGGACTTCAGAGCTGCAACGGTGTCATCCTCAAGCTTGCCGGAGGAAGCGATATCGGTCAGTACCGAGGTCTTGTGACGCAGGTACTCGATGAAGCCTTCCTCGAAGCGCAGCACGTCGGAAACCTCAATGTCGTCGAGGTGACCGGAGGTACCAGCCCAAATGGAGACAACCTGCTCTTCAACTGCGTACGGGGTGTACTGCGGCTGACGCAGCAGCTCGGTCAGGCGAGAACCGCGGGTCAGCTGTGCCTTGGTAGCGTCGTCCAGGTCGGATGCGAACATTGCGAACGCTTCCATTGCACGGTACTGTGCCAGCTCCAGCTTCAGGGTACCGGAGACCTTCTTCATAGCCTTGGTCTGTGCGGCACCACCAACACGGGAGACGGAGATACCGACGTCGACTGCCGGACGCTGGTTAGCGTTGAACAGGTCGGACTGCAGGAAGATCTGGCCGTCAGTAATGGAGATGACGTTGGTCGGAATGAAGGCGGAAACGTCGTTTGCCTTGGTCTCAATGATCGGGAAGCCGGTCATCGAGCCTGCGCCCAGGTCGTCAGAGAGCTTAGCGCAACGCTCCAGCAGGCGGGAGTGCAGGTAGAAGACGTCACCGGGGTATGCTTCACGTCCCGGCGGGCGGCGCAGCAGCAGGGACACAGCGCGGTATGCTTCTGCCTGCTTCGACAGGTCGTCGAAGATGATGAGGACGTGCTTGCCACCGTACATCCAGTGCTGGCCGATAGCCGAACCGGTGTAGGGTGCCAGGTACTTGAAGCCTGCTGCGTCGGATGCGGGAGATGCCACGATGGTGGTGTACTCCAGCGCGCCGCGAGTCTCAAGGGTGTGGCGGACAGCTGCAATGGTGGATGCCTTCTGGCCAACAGCCACGTAGATGCATCGAACCTGCTTGTTGGGGTCACCCGAAGCCCAGTTGTCCTTCTGGTTCAGAATGGTGTCGATCGCAATAGCGGTCTTACCGGTCTGGCGGTCACCAATGATCAGCTGACGCTGACCGCGACCAATCGGAATCATCGAGTCGATTGCCTTCAGACCGGTCTGCAGCGGCTCGTGAACCGACTTACGCTGGGTCACGCCGGGAGCCTGCAGCTCCAGTGCGCGGCGACCTTCAGCCTCAATGGGGCCCAGGTCATCGATCGGGTTACCCAGGGGGTCAACAACGCGACCGAGGTACGCGTCGCCAACGGGCACCGAGAGGACCTCACCGGTGCGGTGTACGACCTGGCCCTCTTCAATACCGGTGAAGTCACCCAGGACGATCACACCAATATTGCGGGTATCCAGGTTCTGTGCGAGGCCGAGGGTGCCGTCTTCGAAACGAAGCAGCTCATTCGCCATAACCGAGGGAAGGCCCTCGACACGAGCGATACCGTCGGAGGCCGATACAACTCGACCCACCTCAACACGTTCTGCATTGCCGGGTTCGTAAGACGCTGCAAACTCGTTCAGCGCATTACGGACATCTTCGGCATTGATGGTCAGTTCGGCCATCTTGTGTCCCTGCTCTCTCATTGTGGTTGCGTTCCGTCAACGGAACCAACCGAAACTTGCAATTCGGGTTGAACGGGCGGGCAATGCCGCCGCTTCTGCGAAGGAGGCATCTGCCACGCACCCGCTACCCGAGGTATCTTCTAAATCACCGTTGCGACGAACGGTTCAGCGTCGCTAGCTTGAGCCGCTAGCCGATGGAACGAGCCAGGTCGGACATGCGGGTCTCGACGGTACCGTCGATCACCTCGTCGCCCACCTGAACACGCAGACCGCCCAGAACGGCGGGGTCCACCGAAACGTCGAGCTTCAGCTCACGGCCGTACACGGCGTTGAGCGTGCGACCGAGACGTTCAAGCTGTGCCTGCGACAGCGCAATCGCGCTAGTTACTCGCGCAATGTAACGGTTCTGTCGCGTGACGATGATTTCTGCGAACTCATCGGCTACCCGTGCAGCGTGACGGCCGCGGGGGTTGGAGCCAACTCGTTCGAGCAGAAGCACACCTTCGGCGGTGGTGGCGGGGCCACCGAGCGCCACGGCGAGCTTCTTCTTTGCTTCTTTGCTTGCCTGATGGTCGGACAGCGCTTCCTGCGCCTGAGCGTTGGAATCAACGGTACGCACAAAGGTGAGTAGTTCGTTGAGTACCTCGTCCAGGGCGTCCACGCCACCGCGAGACTGAGCCGATGCGGTCACGGCGAGCACTGCTGCACGCTCCAGGGCATTCGCCAGATCAGCATCATCGGACCAGCGCTGAGCCACCGCACTGGTGAGCACAGCCATAGCCTGAGAAGAGATCTTGCCGCCGAAGACGGTGTTAGCGATACCCTGACGTGCTGCTGCATCACGCGAAGAATCGGTGACAGCACGGCGCAGGGTGCCGTTGTGGTCGAGAACATCAACCACAGCGAAAAGCTCGCTCGCCAGGTTCAGGGGCTGCAGGGAAGCGTGAGCTTCCAGCACCTCTTCCACCTTGCTCAGTGATTCAGTAGATACTCCTGCCATTACCGAGCCGCACCTGCGTTCTGCTTCTCGGTTTCAAGGTCAGCAAGAAAACGATCTACCACACGGGCCGATCGCTCATCATCGTTGAGGGCTTCGCCCACAATCTTGCCGGCAAGGGTCGTAGCAAGAGTGCCAACCTCGGAACGGAGGGACACTGCTGCTGCCGCACGCTCTGCCTCGATAGCCTTTGCTGCATTATCGCTAATGCGCTGAGCCTCAGCGGTTGCACGCTCGCGAGCATCGGCAATGATTGCCTCGCCCTCTGCGCGTGCCTCTTCACGAATCTTCTGAGCCTCCAGTCGAGCGCTTTCGAGCTGCTGGGTGTACTCATCGCGAGCCGCTGCAGCCTCTGCCTGTGCCTTCTCGGCCTTGGCAAGGCCACCTTCGATTGCTTCCTTACGGTCCTGGTAGATCTTCTCGAACGCCGGGACAACGTACTTAGCAACGATGTAGTAGAGGATCAGGAATCCGATGAGGGTAATGACAATTTCCCCGACGTCGGGAATCAGGGGGTTCGAAGTTGCCTCCGCTCCCCCTTCGCTTGCCAGATAAATCATGGAGGGAATCCTGTTCTATGGGATGGGTCGTTTAGGATGTGGCAGAGCCGGTTACTTGATGAAGACGAGAACCAGGCCCAGAATTGCCAGCGCCTCGACCAGTGCGAAGCCCAGGAACAGCATGGGCTGCAGGGTCTTCTGGGACTCGGGCTGACGAGCAACGCTGGTCATGTATGCCGCGAAGATCAGACCCACGCCGATGCCGCCGCCAATAGCTGCCAGACCGTAGCCAACCGCAGTGATGGAACCAACCATTATTTTTCCTTTCAACAGTGTTCGACCGGGAACATACCCGGACCGAACAGAGTTTGATTTGAGTTAATAGCCCGCACAGTGAACGTGTGGGTTGCTTTATTCACGCCCAATGACGAACGCGAAAACCTAAAAAACTAGAGAGTTTAGTGTCCCTCGGAAACCGAGCCCTGCAGGTACACAGCCAGCAGCAGAGCGAACACATAAGCCTGGATGCACTGAATCATGAATTCCAGGAAGTACAGGAACAGGCCCAGAGCACCGGGAGCAATAGCAGCCAGGTAGCCGATACCACCCAGGGTCTCAACCATGTAGGTCACCATGCTGGATGCAACCATCAGCGCCAGGTGACCACCGAACATGGTCGCGAAGAGACGTAGCGCGTGAGTTGCGGGACGAATCAGCAGGTTCGAGAAGAACTCGATCGGGATCAGGATGGGGTAAATCCACACCGGCAGACCCGAGGGCATGGTGATGTCCTTGAAGAAGCCGCCCAGGCCCTTGCGCTTGATACCAACGCCAACCCAGGTCAGGTACGCTACGCCAGCCAGCGCGTAGGCGCTACCGGGGTGCGAGAAGGTGGGCAACTGAACAAACGGAATCGAACCGTAGAGGTTGTTCACCAGAACGAAGAAGAAGGAGGCGAACAGAATCGGCACGAACGGCTTGTAGTGCTGTACGCCCAGGGTTTCCTTACCGAGGGAGTTACGAGCAAACATGTAGCCGGACTCAGCGATGAACTGAGTCTTGCCGGGAACCATGGCGCGCTTACGTGCTGCGGTGAGGAAGAAGACCGCGATAATCACCACGGACAGCAGAATCAGTACGTTCTGCTTACCGAAAGCGAAATCACCAATGGTGAAGAAGGGTGGCAGATGCATGTCTTCGGGGGTCGGCGGCACATAGGCTTCCGCGAGGATCAACCCGTTCTCGATCAAAGCAAGTCCTTTCTTGCTACTAGTGGCTATCAAGAGCCCATGTCTGCCTATAAACGACTGACATGCTAACTACATGGATGAATGTGTGACCTGGCGGTCCGCGTTCAATGACCTAACGGTCTTTATTCTGCCTGGTCATGTGGGTAAAGACGAGGGTCAAACCTCCAATAGCGCCAATCAAGACGCCAACCCACACCAGCCAGGTGGTGGAGAAGACCAGGTCACCGAGGTAACCGATGCCTCCCCACACTGCTACACCGATGATCAGATAGAGAATCGACATGACTGCACCGGAGAGACCTCCGTCAGACACCAATTCTCCGGTGGTGCGGAGCTTTTTATCTCCGTCCCACCACTTCTTCTCTTCGGCCAAACGTTTTTCCTTTCAAACACCGATCGTGTTACCGACCATGGTCTTCCGAGTCGGTGTCGAAGTACAAAATTCTCAGTCGTGCGATGCTAACTGTTTCAATAACAATCCACAGAATCACGCCGGTACATGCGCCTGCGAGAGTCCAACCGTGCCTCAGATTCTCGGGGAACGGCACAAACATCAATACCAGACCGAGCAGAGCAATCTTCACGAGGTAGCTCACCACCAGCGATTTGGGTACACCCCAGTCGAAAATGGGAGCAACCAACATAACCAATACGCCCAGAGTGAAGCATATATAGATTATCAGAAAGCCCAATGTTATTCCTAGCGCGCCCACGGGGCCCGCAAACAGGTACGCACTCATCATACCGCCCAACCAAGCCAGCAGAGAGTAAGCCGATACCCTGTAGAACAAAAATTTCCAGGAAAGCTCTTGACTCTCGAAAGAAGAGGCCTTCAAACCTGCTTGAGCACGCTCTCGGCGGTGTTTCTGCTGCTTCTTGCGCTCCGCCGGCGGATACCACAGAACGTCCACCACGCGCCTCCAGAGAGGCTCTGCAGGAGCCTGAGATTTAGGCTGCTCAGAAGCCATTAGTGTTTCTCCCCACGGTTGCGATGAGAAGAAGGCTGAACAGAGGAGCGAGCAGCAGAAGAGCTATCTGCACGGTCTTTCACGGAATCCGGCATGATCGGCTCCGGATGCAGCGAGGTCGGCTCTACGTTCTCAGGAGTCGCCGGAACGCCAGTCGCCGAGGTCAAAGAGCCGGTAGCAGGCTCTGCAGTTGCCGACTTCGCCTTCGGCGCCGAACCCTTCGAATCCGCCGCAAAGCGCTTCGACAGGTCAATCGCAGAAGTAGGTGCCTCACCGCCAAAGAGCTGCGGCATACGCAGGTACACCACCAGCACGGCAAGAGCCACAAGAACCACACCAACAGCCGCCAGCACGGCGCCCGAAGCAAACAAATCAGAGGCAAACGCCAGCAGCACCCACACCAGAATGGTCGTACCGGTCACCACGGCGGTCGAACCAAGGTGGCTGAAACCAACATCCGTCAGACGCTGATAAGTGTGAGTACGGTGCGGCTTGTACCACTGCTCCCCCGCCATAAAACGACGGAACAGAGTCGTACCCGCGTCCGCCAGATACGTCATCAGCGGAGCAAAAGCCAACAGGAACGGAACATCCGCAAACCACGCGCCCACAGCCAACGTGCCCAGCGCCGCGCCCAAAACATAAGAACCCGCATCGCCCAAAAACACGTTCTTACCAGGGCGCACATTCCACGGCAGGAACGCCGCAAAAGCACCGGCAACAGCCACACCAGCCAAAGCCAGCCACGGAAGGTTCACCATCCAACCGGTCAGCGCATACGCCAAACCAGCCACCAGACCGTGAGCACCAGAAATACCGTTAATGCCGTCCATAAAATTCGCCACGTTAATGTAGCCGGCAACAAAAATCGCGCCCAGAATCAGCAGCAGAATGTTCGTGCCCTGCACCGTCGCAAAGCTCACGCTCACCAGTACGCCAATCACCAGCTGCAGGCCCGCACGACGCACAATGCTCACGCCGCGAATATCCTCAAGCCAGCCCAGGGCAAGAGCACACAGAATCGCCGCGGCAATCGTCACCGCCAGCTGCAAAGACTCAGCAGAACGGTACGTCCAGCCGAACAGGGTAGCCGCCACAAACGCCACAAAGGTCGCAGCCGCAGTCGCCAAACCCATACCGCGGTAGGTCGGAGCAGTATGCGAAGAACGCTCATTAGGAACATCCACCATGTTGTAGCGGTGCAAAATCGGGCGCACCGCAAACGGCAAAAGGGCACCCAAAACAAAAGCAAGAGCAAAAATGCTCAACAGCTCAGAAAAGGAGGTCATACCAGCTCCAAGGCATTGGCGCCGCTCCCCTGGACGCAAGCTCCAGAATTGCAGCTAAGGGACGATGTGTGCGTAGTGTGTGTGTGTTTACTTCGTATTCTATAGAACTCTTCAGTAGCCCGGGACTAAACATTACAGATTCTCTCCATACGTTCTGCATATTCTGCGTCCTGAAATGTTCTACACCCGAGAAAGAGAAAACACCGGATACCGCACCCGCCACGCAAGTGCAGCATCCGATGTCATTCCCTAAAGATTAGAACGTCTGCGCATCCGCCAAAGTACGCGGATCAGGGGCACGCTCCAGGCCATGACGCTCATAGCCACTGTGCTCCCGATAGTTCTGAATCCACAGCTCATAATCGAGCTCATCAGGGTCAAGCGCCGGAGCACTCGACCGGGAAATATACCGGTTCTCCTCACTAGGTACCAGCTTCTCGGTACCGCCGAAGAGAGCCTCATCCAGCTTCTCACCCTTGCGAAGACCAATCTCCTTGATCTCCACGTCATACCGCTCATACGCCTGGCGCATCGCCTTCGCAACGTCCAGGATCTTGACCGGCTGACCCATATCCAGCACCATGACCTCACCCGGGCGACCAATCGCACCGGCAAGCATCACCAGCAAGCAGGCATCGGTAATCAGCATGAAGTAACGGGTCGCGCGCTTATCCGTCAGGGTAATCGGACCACCCGAGAGGATCTGCTTCGTAAAGAGCGGCTTAATCGAACCGCGCGAACCAAACACGTTGCCAAAACGAACCGACACGTAGGTGTTGCCGGTCTTCTCACCAAAGTACGCAGTCAGACGCTCCGCCACACGCTTGGACTGACCCAGCGCAGTCTTCGGATCCGCAGCCTTATCGGTCGACACGTTCACGAAGGTCTTCACGCCCACCGCCTCCGCGGCACGCAGCACGTTCAAAGTGCCCAGGGAGTTCGTCTTCCACGCCTCCTGCGGGTACGCCTCCAGCGCCGACACATGCTTCAACGCCGCAGCGTGGAACACCACCTCGGGGCGACGCTCACGGAAAATCTCCAGCAGGTTATCGCCCTCACGAATATCAGCCAGAATGATGCGGTCATCGTCCAGGCTCGACTCGTGAGTAATCGAAACCTTCGTTTCCATCAGCAGAGTCTCATCATGATCAAGCATCATGAGGGTCTCCGGCTCAAACTCGCTAATCTGACGGCACAGCTCAGAACCAATCGAACCGCCCGCACCCGTAACCAGTACACGCTTACCGTGCAGGTACGAACGCAGAATATCGCGGTCAATATCGTAGTTAATCTCGCCACGAATCACGCGCATCAGGTCGTTATCGCTCGCGGTAATCAGACGCTCGCCCATCAGTCGAGCATTCGCGCTACTAATACGCTGAACCTCAACCTTAAGCTTACGCATGCGGTTGCAGAAGGACTCGAAGTAATCCTCCGACATATCCGAAATCGTCACCAGAATCTTACGGGTACCCGACTCACGAATCACCTGCTCCAGCTCACGGTAAGTCGTAATCACCGAAATGCCGTGGAACTTCGTACCAGCCTTCAACTGGTCATCATCGAAGACCGCAACCGGGCGAAGCTTCGCCTCCTCATCGTGCAGCATCGAATCCATGACCATGCCGCCAATAAAGCCGGCACCGTACACAATCACTGGCTCGCCCGTCAGCTCACGCACAGCACCGCGCTCAGTGTACACACGCTTCGCCATGCGAGCGCCCGCCATCATAATCAAGCTAAATGCCGCCGCAATCGCAGGCACACTATGCGGAATATGCGGCAGACCCAACAGCTCATCCACAAAGGAGAAAGCAGTCAACGCCGCACCCGCACTCAAAGCAGCCGCGCCGGCACGCCAGGACTCGTCAAACGAACCGTACGAATACACGCCGTTATAAATCTTCACGCCCGCCAAACCAACGACCAGGTGCAACACCACAGCCAAAGTAGCGGTCATCGTCAATGACGCCGGGTGAATAATATCGAACACCGAGCCGTTGCTGAGCAGCACACTATAGCGGAGCATGTACGCGAACAAAACCGACAGAACCCAGGCACTCGAATCAATCAGCGCCTGCGCAATCAGCCACCATGGCTTACGCTCATACAGGCGGTTCACCAGCATCGTGCCAGAGTCACCCTCCGTCACCATCGTGCCGCGCTGAGCAGCCTTCTGCATCACCACATGAGCGTGAGGTTTCAACTGAGCCACTACATGCCTCCTTCAGATGCGGTGCCAGAAGAACGAGAAGAAGAACGAGCCGTCAACGACGACAACGCACGAAACGCCGAACGGCGCGCCTGCTCAGGAACAAAACGGTACACACTCCGCACCGCCATATTCTGAGCCCACTGAAGCTTAGAAATACCGTGACCGGTGTACAGTCGACGCTGAATCGCCACATCCTGCAACCAGGCGTCCACTCCCCCGCGCTTCGTGTACGCGCCCGCACCCACGCGGTAACGCACCAGAGCCTCAGGGATATTACCCAGACGATAGCCGGCATCGCGCAGACGCATCCACAGCCACCAATCCTCAGCGCCGGGCACGAACTCGTAACCGCCCAGCTGCTGCACGGCACTCTTCACGAACGCCACGGACGGGTGATAAATCGGGTTACGCGAATCCATCGCGCTGAGCAGACGCGCAGAATCAACAATCGCCTCGCGGGTCGACTCCACCGCAGTATTGCCCTCATTCACCTCAAGCATGGCGGAGCCCAGCACCGTGTAGCCACCCTGCACCAGGGCAGGAATCAGACGCGCAAAACGAGTCGGCTCGGACAGGTCATCAGAATCAGCACGAGCCACCAGCTCGTAGGTGCACGCCTGCAGACCGGCATTCAGCGCCTCCGCCAAACCAACATTCTGAGCCAGCTCCACCATCTGAATCGGCGGGCAATCCAGATCCTCGGCACGCTGAACCCAGCGGTTCACCACGGCATCCAGCTCGGGGGTCAGCGGACCGTCCTTCACCAAAACCAGCTCGGAAGGACGCACCGTCTGTTGCAACAGATTCGACTCCAAGGCCTGATCCAAGTAGGCGGGGTTCTCCTTCGCATACACGCTCATCAGCACCGAGAAATCGGGTGCGGAGCTCACGCAACCGCGCGCCTTCTCAGAATCAGCGGGGCTTTCAACGGATGCAGGCACGCCGTAGCGGCCGGGGAAAGTCAGCGGGTAAATGCCCTCAAGCACCTGAGCATTCGGGCGAGGCGCACGCAAACCATCACGCACACCATTCAGGAAATACCCCAGGTAGGTGCGGCGGTCATCAGTACGCAGAACAGTAGAAATCCACAGGCGCGTCGACGAGCCACCGTAGAGCAGCTTCTCCAGCGGGTTCAGGGTACGCGAACGGGTAAAGACCCACAGCTTATTACGCACATCGTTATAGAAACGCGGGCCCGGGTCAGCGTTCGTCGTGCCAAAAGTCTTCGTGTGGTGCTTAGCCACCGAGGAAGGTACCGCAATGCCGTCACGGTGATGAATCAGACGAGTCGAAAATTCGAAGTCATCATTCCAAATGAAGAACTCAGCAATCGGCAAACCACCATTACGGCGAATAGCCTGCGCGTCCATCAGAATCGACACGAACGAGGCGCTACGAATCGGGCGGGCACCCACCGCCTGCGCACGAGCATGACGCTGCTCCCCCGCCGCAAACATCGTGCGCGGAGTGTTCATCGGGTGGTCCTCGCCGTTCGTCCACACCACACGAGAGGCCACCACCGCGGGGCGCTGCGAAGGCACCGGCGAATAGTTCAGCCAGGCGGCAACCGCCTCCGACAGGGTGTTCTCGGTTGGCTCGGTGTCATCATCCATAACCCACACCAGGTCCGGGTTGTGGCGTTCCAGGGCACGGTCAATGCCCACCGCAAAGCCGCCAGCACCACCCATGTTCTTCTCCAGGCGGATGCAATCCACCGGCAGCTCATAGTCCAGGGTGCGCAGATACTCGGCAGTACCGTCCGTGGAGGCGTTATCAACAATCACCACCGCCGCAGGCACACGCTCACCAGAAGCGATACCAGCGAGGGTCTTCGGCAGCAGGTCCTCACGGTTATAGGTCACCACCACGGCAACCGTGCGGGGATACTCGTTCAAAGAATCAGGAGAAGAAGACTGTTCGGAAGAAGGCTGTTGGGAAGAAGGCTGGGCAAAAGCGGTCACGTCGCTGTACTTTTCTGCCATAAGTTCTCCCTCCACGGCGCGATGCGCCTGAATCAGCCGGTACGCGATATAGCCATCCCGTGCTAGGCGCTTCTGGTGTTTCTCGCGCCCGCGGCATTCAACCGTGTGGATATATCACTCAAAGAAAATATTCTACCTGCGGTCTCCACTAGAGAGTGAACCACCACCCCAAAAGACGCACTTTATGACAAATAAACAACCGAATTCAGTTGATTTATCCGCATAGCGGACGTACCGGCACACCCAGTTTTGGGTATCCATCAAGCTACCAGCTTCACAGCCTGTGTTTGCGCTGTGCACCCCGTGCGAAAAAACGACCAGAGACCGAATAAAACCCCACAAATTCCCCATAAACTGTTCAAATATGGGAAAGTTGAAATGACCCCATTTTTCCCCGCAATGTACGCGGGCTCGTGAGAGGTAAAAGAGATGTCCGAATCCAAGTGGAAAGTCATTGGCGCCAGCGGCTTCGTTGGTTCCTCCATCGTCGCGCGTCTAAACGCAGAAGGTATCAGCGTCGACCCCATTGAGGCACCTCGACTCGCAACCCGAGCCCTCGACGTAGACAGCATCATCGACGAAGCAGACCAGCTTGAAGGCATCATCGACTCCCTCGCAGAAGCCTTCGCAGGCGCGCAGGTCGTCGTCAACGCTGCGGGCCTCGCAGCGCCCAATATGCAGGATCTACCTCCGCTCGTCGGCGCAAACGCCCTGCTTCCCGCCGTGATTGCCATCGCCGCGCAGCGCACAGGCGTGCGCCGCGTCATCCACCTCTCCTCCGCAGCGGTACAGGGCCCGCGCCTCGTGCTGGATGATTCCGAAGAGACCAACCCGTTCAGCGCCTACTCCTTCTCCAAGGCGCTCGGCGAAGAAGCACTGCTCGATCTGCAGGACTACTTCCTCGACGAACACCCCGAAAGCGCACCCGAACTGTGCATCCTTCGCGCAACCAGCGTGCAGGGCCGAGGCCGACGCACCACCGAACTCTTCGCCAAGATAGCCTCCTCCCCCTTCGCATCCGTTGCGGGTGCAGGCACCGGCAAGTCCCCGGTCTCCAGCGTGCAAGCCCTCGCAGAATTCGTAGTCATGCTCGGCACCTTCCCCGGCGAACTACCCGCCATCGTGCTACAGCCCTGGGAAGGCGCAACCGTCGCCTCCGCATCCGTGGATGCTGGTCGCCGCCACCCGCACCGCCTGCCCGAGTGGCTCTGCCGCGCGGCCGTCAAGGCGGGCTACACCGTCTCCGAACTAATGAACGACAAGTTCGCAGGATCCGTACGTAAGGTCGAGGTCATGTGGTTCGGCCAGGGCATCGACGACTCCTGGGCACGTGACAACAACCTTCTGCCCACCCCGCGCGTGCGTGAAGTACTGCGCAACGCCCACACCGCGCTGGGTAAGAAGAAGGACCGCCGCTTCGAGAAGAACTAGGTAGCGCGCGTGCTCTCCTAAAGGTGCACGACCTGAGGCAGGCAGCCTGATGTATGCAGCCTAGGGGCGCATAACCTAGAGGACTCATAACGAAAGGGAACCCCCGATATATCTGAACGATATATCGGGGGTTCCCTATACGTTTTTATGCTCCGAGATTTATACCCGAGCGCTATAACCCGCAGAGGTTTAGAGGTGGTCCTCCGGGGCATCCTTCTGCTCGGTCTTTGCCTCAGCTTCAGTCTTGGTAGCCTCAGTCTTAGCGTCTTCAGCCTTAGCTTCTGCCGGCTTAGCCTCGCTCTGAGCGGGTGCACTCTGAGCGGCAGTCTCAATCTTCGACTCGCCAAAGACCAGCGCGCGAGCAGTATCAGCAGGAACCGGGTGGGTCTGCGGCTCATCCGCACGAACCGGCTTCGGAGTGTTGTCACGGTAGCCGCGCGAACGCTCCTGATCCACGCCAGTGCTGAAAGCAGAAGACAGAGCCGAAGTAGCGCCCAGCAGAGACGCAGCGACAGAACCGGCAACCGGTGCCGAAGCGCGACGAGCAGGCTCACCGCTCACAGTGTGGGTGCTGTCCCACTGCTCGTACGCCTCATCCAGGTCAGCCTGCTCATCCAGAGCACGCTCAGAAGGAGTCGACTCAGACGGCGCAGAAGAAGCAGTCTCAGCTTCCTCAACCTTACGAGCTGCCTGCTCGTCAGCCTCCGCACGAGTCAGAATGGTCGGAACGACCTCACGCAGCTCCTCCACTGAAATTGCGCCCTCACGAACCACCACGTAGGGGAAGGAGGTGCAATCCAGAATCGTCGACGGTGCCGGGTCACGCTCAGTCACCACAACCACGCCGTCCTCATTCGGCTCAGACTCAAGCGGCTTAGGACGAGCGCCACCATCAATCACCACGGCGACATCCTCACCCAGCGAATCCATGGCGGTCTGCGCATCCAGTGCGGCTTCCTGACCGGTCTTGTTCGCGCTCGAAACCGCCAGCGGACCGTGCTCAGTCAGCAGCTTCAGGGCGAACTCATCATCGGGAACACGCACGGCAACAGTACCGCGGGTCTCACCCAAATCCCAGCTCAGTGACGGGTACGCGTGAAGAATCATAGTCAGCGCGCCGGGCCAGAAGCGACCACCCAGATCGTAAATATCGTTCGGAACGTCGTCGACCACGCCAGCGAGCGCAGCAAGATCAAAGATCAGCACGGGCGGCGGCATGGTGCGGTCGCGGCCCTTATCTGCCAGCAGCTTGGCAACGCCCTGATGCGAGAAAGCATCGGCGGCAATACCGTAGACGGTATCGGTGGGCATCACAATCGTGTCGTGCGCCTTCAGCGCCTCGCGGGCAGCTTCAATGGCCTCGCGGGTCTCAGTTTCAGTCGTTACGGGGTACAGCTTTGCAGTCACGGGTCTTATTCTCTCATGTTTTTCTGGATGCGGCGAGACACCGGCACCCACAACGCGCCATGTGGAAGCACTCTTCCGGGGGTTCACCGTATTTCGCCGGCTCTGAGCTGGCTACTGAGCTGACTACTGGGGCGGACGCGTTGCCTTCATGCAGCCCGGCACGGGCTAGGTGGTGCATTTACTAGTCTAAAGGCTCTAGTGGGCGCGGTTTATAACCGACGCTATGACGCGGACGATTATTCAGGTCACGCACCGGGTAGCAGTCCTCGAAGCCGACACGTGCCAACAGCTCGGCGACGGCTTCTTCCTGGGTGTCGTCGTGCTCCATGATGAACAGACCGCCGGGGGTAAGAAGTTCGAAGGCGCGGGCGGCAATCGCGGAGGGCATCTGCATGCCGTCCTCTCCCCCGCCGTACAGAGCCATGTCCGGGTCGTGCAGGGCGGCTTCCGGGTCGGCGGGTACGTTCGCCGGCGGAATGTACGGAGGGTTCGAGAGCACCGCGTCGAAGGTTCCGGAAAGTTCGGGCAGGGCGGTGAGGGCGTCCCCCTGAACCAGGTGTACGCCGAGCGGCTCCAGGTTCTTACGGGTGTAGGGGATGGCGTCTTCGGAGAGTTCCACCGCGAACACTTGGGCGTTCGGCAGTTCGCTCTTAATTGCCGCCGCGATAGCCCCGGAGCCGGTGCACAGGTCGACGATGCGCAGCTGACCGGTTGTCGAATCGGTGCGTGCGGTCAGCACCTTGAGGGCTTCTTCGACGAGCAGTTCCGTCTCGGGGCGGGGTACGAATACGCCCGGTCCGACTGCCAGTTCTAGACGGTAGAAGGGAGCGGAGCCGGTGATGTGTTGCAGCGGTTCACGGCAGACGCGGCGGGCGACCAGCGCCTCGTACTCTGCGACCTGTGCGGGGGTGAGCCGCTCCCCCATGAGCGCGGCGTGCTGTAGGCGCGAGCGCGAACCGTCGTAGAGCAGGTGCGCGGCGAGGAGCTCAGCATCGACGCGGGGGCTGGGTACCTGCGCCAGTGCCGCGGTGGCGCGCGTGAGTACCTGCGCGAGTTCTTCCCCGCGCAGGTCGTGCACATTCACCTTCATGAGCTCTCCTTATGCTCTCTTCTACCTTTAGAAATTATCCCCTTTTAGGAATTGCCCTTGGACATGTCTAAATAGCGGCTACGCTAGCTCGTATTGTTTGCTTTCACAACCGATATTTCCTCGCTAAGTAGCACCTCACAGAGTACCATTCCTCCGATTCCCTAATTAGTCGATGCGGGTAGCTAGTTTCTCAGACCGGACTATCCGTCATCCAAAAGAAGACAATAGAACCCAGCAAACTTTGCATCTGCCGAGGATGGAGGGGCAGCCGTAACAGCCTGTCACGACCACCCCTCCCCTACACGCTATGCGCTACGGGGATATCCCGTAGACGCTCCGCCCTAGTACCAGAGGTCCTCACCCCGATAGTTTGGGTCGCCTCCGCCGCAGTAAGTGCACTCACTATCGCAATAAGCTGCACCGCATGTTTCACCGGGAATTCCGATAGACAGGTACTCGTAAGTTCCCTTTAGATAGGATGCTTCATGCCAAAGAAGAACCTCGAACGGCGTGGTCTCTTTCGTTTCCCGGTGCAGAAGCCCCGCGAGTGACTCCAACCGGTCAACAACCGCACGGGTAGCGGTGCGCATCAGCCAGCTCCGATCGTCTCGTTCCTCGTACCAGGACGGGTAAACCTTGAACGGATCGGACGGGCTAATCCTGTCCGGAGGGGAAACGTCGGTGGATTTGCTGAAGAAGTACCCCGAATCCACCAGCGCCAACACCATGTGAGGTGCCGTAGCATTCAGCAATTCGGAAGGATACGGCTCATCAGCCAGCGGCGGAAAATACCAGCGGAACCAGTAGCTCCTAGCGCTATGCACCCCTTCAAAGAACTCCGGATGGCTCTCCTGAAGCTCCGCATATTCCTTTGAATACTTGAGAGCGTTCAGAGAGTCCGCCACCTCCGGAGTAATCGGTAAGATGTAAGCCACCGCCCCGCCAAAGTTCCACGTCTGCTGATGCCTAGCATCCGGCCAGTGGTTGGAAATCAGCTTCTTCTGCAGATACCTGCCGAGATAAACATAGTTGTGGTCCTTCACCACAACCACGTTCTCGTAGACCACCTTCACAATACGCGGGCCGTCAGAGGTCAGCACATGGTCACCGATACGGCATACGATTTCTCGGCCTTTGCCGTCTCTCGTCATCATGGTGACGGAGGTATGGTCGAGAGTTGCCCCCAGATAAAAAGCGTGCCGGCAGATGACGGGGTACCTAATCTTCTCGCCCTCCCAGTCATAGCAGGTCAAGACAATATCAAGTGGGTCATCTTCCCTCACCTCGCCGGTAAAGACGTACCGATCATCCCAATACTCATAGGGTTGACCAACGCGAGAACGGTTCAGCAACCGTGCCGAGAACTTTGAGCCTTCCACTCCCACGACTTCAAGAACAAGCAGCTCGCGTCCGTCTTTACCATCGTCCAAATCACTAATTTCGACAAGGATTCCATCACCCGGTTGAAGGTCAACAATAACGCCCATATTCTCTGCCTTTCGCTCAATAGCTAACCAAAAATCATCAGTATCTAAATCTCAAAAATTACCGGTGCCGGGCTACGCTGCCCGGCACCCCTAAATCGGCTTCCATCTTTTCTCTATTCGTTTTTCAAAGAACACTGCTACCGGAGGCTCTCACCCGCGATAAACCCCACGGCAACGCTAGCTACACCTCTAGTCTAGGGTGAAGCTTTCAAACACGCGCGGCGTTTGGTCATTCACCGCTCGACGCCCGGTGATAGGCGCAAAAAAGGCGCGCGAGTTCAGCAATCAAGCTAAACTCACGCGCCTATACCGGTCTGCTATCGCAAACCCAAAGCCACTAACAAGTGAAAGTTATACAGAACTACTTCTGTTCCTGGCCCACCTGAGCGAGGCGGTGCGCCTCATCCATTTCAATAGCGGACTGAACCACAGGCTCCAGGTCACCATTCAGTACAGCATCCAGGTTGTACGCCTTGTAGCCGGTACGGTGATCCGCAATGCGGTTCTCTGGGAAATTGTAGGTACGGATACGCTCCGAACGGTCCATGGTACGCACCTGCGAAGCACGGTGCGCCGCGTTCTCAGCGTCAATCTGCTCCTGCTGGTGAGCCAGCAGTCGCGCACGCAGAACGCGCATCGCAGCTTCACGGTTCTGCAGCTGAGACTTCTCATTCTGCATCGCCACCACAATACCGGTCGGCAGGTGGGTAATACGCACCGCCGAGTCAGTGGTGTTCACAGACTGGCCACCGGGGCCCGAAGAACGGTACACGTCAATCTTCAGGTCGTTCTGGTTAATCTCGATTTCCTCGGGCTCATCCACTTCGGGGAACACCAACACACCGGCGGCGGAAGTGTGAATACGGCCCTGAGACTCAGTCGCCGGAACACGCTGCACACGGTGCACACCACCCTCATACTTCAGGTGCGCCCACACGCCCTCAGCCGGCTCATTCGAGGAGCCCTTAATAGCAATCTGGGCATCCTTATAACCGCCCACGTCAGTGCTGGTCGAAGAAATAATCTCAGTCTTCCAGCCCTTGTGCTCGGCGTAACGCATGTACATGCGCAGCAGGTCACCAGCAAACAGAGCCGCCTCGTCACCACCGGCACCAGCCTTCACCTCAAGAATGACGTTACGGCCATCATCCGGGTCACGCGGAATCAGCAGGCGGCGCAGCTTCTCCTGAGCAACCTCCAGCTCCTCCTCCAGACCGGGAATCTCCGCCGCGAAATCCGGATCCTCATCAGCCATCTCGCGAGCAGCCTCAAGGTCATCCTTCAGCGAAGTGTACTTATTGTATGCAGTCACAATACCGGTCAGCTCCGCGTAGCGGCGGCCCACACGGCGTGCCTTACCCTGATTCGCCTGCACGGCGGGGTCAGCCAGCTGATTCTGCAGGTCAGCGTGCTCATCCAGCAGAACCTGAATAGATTCAAACATTCTGTTCTCTCTTCCATCTCCCGCACTTTACGCCGCACGGGCAGGCACTAGACATCTCACACCCCTCACAACGGGGATGCACAAAACGAACGGCTCACGCGCCCCACCCACAATGAGGAGGTGGGGCGCGTGAGATACGAGCCTTAGTCGACCAGACGCAGACCGTTCTTCTGAACCGTCAGAAGGAACTCCACGTTGCTTTCAGTCTTACGCAGCTGGTTGGTCAGAACACCCAGAGCCTGCTCGGGTTCCATACCCGCCAGGGCACGGCGCAGACCCCACATAATCTTGATCTCATCCGGGGAGAGCAGGTTCTCCTCGCGGCGAGTACCAGAAGCATTAATATCAACCGCCGGGAAGATACGCTTATCCGCCAGCTGACGGGACAGGCGCAGCTCCATGTTACCGGTGCCCTTGAACTCTTCGAAGATCACTTCATCCATCTTCGAACCGGTCTCAACCAGCGCGGTAGCCAGAATGGTCAGCGAGCCGCCCTCTTCAATGTTGCGGGCAGCACCGAAGAACTTCTTCGGCGGGTACAGTGCAGCAGAATCCACACCACCGGACAGGATACGACCGGATGCGGGAGCCGCCAGGTTGTATGCGCGGCCCAGGCGGGTCATGGAGTCCAGCAGCACGACCACATCGTAGCCGAGCTCCACCATACGCTTCGCACGCTCAATAGCCAACTCAGCCACAGTGGTGTGATCCTCAGCGGGACGGTCGAAGGTCGAGGCAATAACCTCACCCTTGACGGTGCGCTGCATATCGGTCACTTCTTCAGGACGCTCATCCACCAGGACCATCATCAGGTACACGTCCGGGTTGTTCACAGTAATCGCGTTCGCAATGGACTGCAGCATGAGGGTCTTACCCGCCTTCGGCGGGGACACAATCAGACCACGCTGACCCTTACCGATCGGGGACACCAGGTCCACCACGCGGGTGCCCAGCTTCTTCGGAGTGGTCTCCAGGCGCAGACGCTCCTTGGGGTACAGCGGAGTCAGCTTCGAGAACACGCGGCGGTTCGCTGCTTCCTCAACACTCTGACCGTTAATCGCCTCAACCTGGACCAGGGCGTTGAAACGCTGGCGGCTGTTCGACTCACCCTCACGCGGCACACGAATCGCGCCGAGCACGTGGTCACCCTTACGCAGGTTGTACTTCTTCACCTGAGCCAGGGAGACGTACACGTCGTTGGTGCCGGGCAGGTAGCCGGTGGTACGCACGAAAGCGTAGTTGTCGAGAATGTCCAGAACACCCGAAATCGGTGCCAGCACATCGTCTTCGCTCAGGCGAGGCTCGTTCTCCTCGCGGCGGCGAGCCTGCTTCTCAGCACGCTCAGCCTGACGGTCACGCTTAGAACGGCGCTCAGTACGCTCGGCACGCTCTGCGCGTTCTGCACGCTCAGCAGCCTTACGCTCGGCACGTTCGCTACGCTCAGTGTTGCGCTCTGCACGCTCTGCGTTACGCTCACGCTTAGTGCGACGCTCGGTGCGCTCGCCATCCTGGTCGCGGCGACGCTCACGGGTGCGGGTACGCTTCGAGCTCTTCTCACCGTCGGGGGTGCCAAAAGTCATGTCCAGGGCAGCGTTCAGGCTGTCCAGGCTCGCGGTGCCGTCAGCGGTAGTAGCCTTCAGCTCAGCAGAGTTACCGGGCAGGTCAACCTGCTCCGCACGCTCGCCAATACGCTCAGCAGCCAGCTCAGCGCGCACATCCAGCGGAGGAAGCTCAGCGGGCTTCTCGTCCTTACGGGTGCGGGTGCGGCGGGTACGCTTCTCCGGCTTCTCGTTATTCTCAGTCTTCTCGGACTGCTCAGCCGATGCGTCCTCACCCTCAGCGGCACGGCGAGCGCGCGCACGCTTCTGAGCGGGAGTCTCGTAACGGGAAGAGCGGGTACGCTTCTCAGACTTTTCAGCCTTCTCAGCGCCCTCGGCGGGAGCCTCAGCAGACTCAGCGTTTTCGGTCTTCTCAGCCTTCTCCGCCTTCGCCTCAGCATCCTTCTGGGTGCGAGTACGACGGGTACGGCGAGGCTTAGACTCCTCAGCCTTCTCAGTAGCGGGGGTCTGGGCAGACTCAGCGGGAGTCTCAGCCTTGGGCTCAGCAGGAGCGGCTACGGCGCCACCACGCTGATGCTCCTCAAGAGCCTGAACCAGCTCAGCCTTCTTCAACTTCAGATAGCCGCGGATGCCAAGCTGCTGGGCGAGGACACGCAGCTGCGCGACCTTCAAGTTTGCAAGTTCCGGTGCGGCAGCTGCCGTACCGTACTCATCGGTGACAACAATATTCTTTGCCAACTACAATTCCTTTGGTTATAAGCCCTGAAAATCTTCAGAATAAAGATCGGGCGGGCGCTATAGCGCGGTCAAAGGTTTAGACACTGCCGAAAGAAAACAGCAGTCTGCACCTTCGACTCCCTCGAACCGCGCTGGAGGCGGTTCGCGTCTCTTACCGTACCCGCTGATTCAGACACAGCGAGCACACACGGAAGATAAGGCGCTCTATCACAAATGTGGGCAAGCCCAAACCATCATCTATACAAACCATCTACGCGAGATGAAGAGGATGGATTGGTCACTTTGAAAGGGCACCCGCCGCGAAACCGAACCCTCAGAAAAGTCTTCCCTATGCGTCAGAAATAAAGAAGACGTGAATCCCAAAGGCACTCCCCCGAACCTTGCCGGTTCCCGCTCAGACACAAAAAGCATCTGAGGCATCAGGGGAAACGGAAGTACGTTACGAAGGATAGTATCGACGGTCTACATTGAACGACGGGCGAACCTCAACGTAGGACGAACTAATAACGTCCTACTGAGTAACTATAACACCTTCAGTGTCAATTTCAAGGGGAAGAACCCGCCAGTTCAGGCGGCGATCCGCAATAACGCTACTAGGGTGGGTCGCCTCAAACTCGGCAATAGCGTCCTGAACCTGTCGCACCTGCTCATCGCCGCGCGCAAAGATCAAAACGGTCGGGCCAGCACCAGAAATCACCGCCGCAAAACCCTGACCGCGCAGGTACGCAACCAGCGCAGCCGACGGCTCCATCGCGGTCACGCGGTACCCCTGATGCAGGTAATCCACGGTCGCATCCATCAGGTACTCGGGAGCATCAGAGAGAGTGCGCACCAGCAGCGCCGCACGAGCGGAGTTCGCCACCGCCTCAACGTGGGGCATCTCCTCAGGAATCAGCGAACGAGCAAGCTTCGTCGACACCTCATAATCGGGCACAGCCACCACAGGGTGAACATCAGGATGCACCGGAATAATCAAGGTCTTCCAGTTGCCCATCTCACCCCAGGACACCGACAGGTTGCCGTAAATCGCCGGAGCCACGTTATCCGGGTGGCCCTCCATATCGGAGGCGACCTGTAGCATCTGCTCACGGCTCAGACGGTGCTCCTCCGGCAGCAGACCGCTCGCCGCAGCCACACCCGCCACAATAGCCGACGCCGAAGAACCCATACCGCGAGAATGCGGAATCTTGTTATCAGCAATCAGCTTCACCGGCGGCAGTTCATCCAAACCAGCCGCCGCAAAACCAGCCTTCATCGCCTGCAAAACCAGGTGGCTCTCGTCGCGAGGAACATCCGCGCTACCCTCACCGCTGAGCTCAAACTCCAGGCCGGACTCAATACGCTCAACAACCAGCTCATCATAGAAGCCAAGACCCAAACCCATGCTGTCATAGCCGGGACCCAGGTTAGCGCTCGTAGCGGGAACGCGGACCTTAACGGACGCGCCCACCGGAATATCAGAAATATGCAGGGAAGACATGAGAAGAACCTCGCGATCGGTGACGTAATGAGTGAATAGGTGAAAGATACAAAAAGGGCTGTCATGCAGGTGCACCCCGCCCCGAAAAATCGGGACGGAGTGCACAACGTAGTATGAATAGGCTAGTGCAAATCGAGAATATCTGCCACAGCAACCACGTCGAAGGGAGCCTTAGTCGGCTCAACCTTCACGCCGTTCACAGCCTCAAGAGCCCACTGGGGGTCCTTCAGACCGTGACCGGTCACGGTGATGACGATGGTCTTACCCTCGGGAGCTTCACCGGCGCGGTGCTTCTTCAGCAGACCCGCAACACCGGCAGCCGAAGCCGGCTCAACGAAGACACCCTCGCGGGAAGACAGCCAGCGGTGCGCCTCCAGAATCTCCTCATCGGTGACAGCCTCAATCACGCCGCCGGACTCGTCACGAGCAGCTTCAGCCTTCTCCCACGATGCGGGGTTACCGATACGAATCGCGGTCGCAATGGTCTCCGGTGCCTCAATCGGGTGACCAGCAACGATCGGTGCAGCACCAGCAGCCTGGAAACCCCACATGATCGGACGCTTGGTCGCAACAGGCTCCAGAACCTCACCGTCACGGTTGGTGTAAGGCTCAGAGTACTCCTTGTAGCCCTTCCAGTACGCGGTGATGTTACCCGCGTTGCCAACCGGCAGCAGGTGGTAATCGGGAGCGTCACCCAGGGTGTCAACAACCTCGAACGAACCGGTCTTCTGACCCTCAATACGGTAAGGGTTAACCGAGTTCACCAGGAACACCGGGTAGTTCTCGCTGAGCTTGCGAGCAATCTCCAGGCAGTTATCGAAGTTGCCGTCAATCTGAATGATGTCAGCACCGTGAGCAATCGCCTGAGACAGCTTACCCATAGAAATCTTGCCGTCCGGAACCAGCACTGCACAGCGCATACCAGCCTGCAGAGCGTACGCAGCAGCCGAAGCGGAAGTGTTACCGGTCGAAGCACACACAACAGCCTTCGCGCCGTCACGCTTAGCAGCGGTCATCGCGCTGGTCATACCGCGGTCCTTGAACGAACCGGTCGGGTTCATACCCTCAAACTTCAGGTAAACGGTGTTACCGGTCTCAGCAGACAGTGCCGGCGCGTGAATCAGCGGGGTACCGCCCTCGCCCAGGGTCACAGCCTTCACATCGTCTGCGAAAGGCAGACGGTCACGGTACTCATTGATAACGCCCTGCCACACGTGTGCCATTGGCTTCTCCTTCAATCTTGGCGCCCCGCCCGCCGGACCTCCCATAGGTCCGGCGCGGTAGCGGGTACGCGGGTTAGTTAGTGAGCGATGCACCCGCAAGCGAACATCGCACGTTTAGTGAGCGGCGCGTGCCGCACATCAGTTAGCGCTAAGCGCCTAGTGCTTCTCAGTGCCTAGTGCTTCTCGGACTCCACGCGGATGACCGAGTTCACCTCACGCACAGTGTCCAGAGCGTCAATCACAGCAATCGCACGGCGCAAATCAGCGTCCTTCGCAGAGTGGGTGACCATACGAATCTGAGCCACACCCTCCTTCGGGGCGGACTGGCGCAGAGAATCAACAGAAATACCGTGCTCAGTCAGGATGCGGGTAATGTTCGCCAGAACGCCCAGGCGATCCTCCACCAAAACACCCACCGAGTAGCGAGACACCACGTTATCCAGACCGGTTGCGTGCAGCTGCGCGTGAGAAGTCTCCGGAACACCGGGACCACCCAGCACCAGACGACGAGCCAGAGACACGAAGTCACCCAGAACAGCCGAAGCAGTCGGAGCGCCACCCGCACCGGGACCGTAGAACATCAGCTCGCCAGCGTTCTCCGCCTCAACGAACACAGCATTGAACGCACCGTGCACGCCCGCCAGCGGGTGCTGACGAGGAATCAGGGTCGGGTTCACGCGAATGTTCGCGCCGCTCTCACCCTCACGCTCACAAATAGCCAGCAGCTTGATGACGTAACCATCAGCATCCGCGGCAGCAACATCATCAGCGGTGATGGAAGTAATGCCCTCGGTGTGCACGTCATCAATAGTGAACGTCGAGTGGAACGCCAAAGAAGCAACAATCGCAGCCTTCGACGCGGCGTCGTGGCCCTCAACGTCAGCGGTCGGGTCAGCCTCCGCGTAGCCGAGCTTCTGAGCCTCAGCCAGCGCGTCCGAGAAGGATGCGCCGGTGGTGTCCATCTGGTCAAGAATGTAGTTGGTGGTGCCGTTCATGATGCCCAGAACGCGGGTCACACGGTCACCAGCCAGGGAGTCACGCAAGGGGCGCAGAATCGGGATAGCACCCGCAACAGCAGCCTCGTAGGAGAGCTGAGCACCGGACTCATCAGCGGCAGCCTGTAGCTCCACGCCGTGCTTAGCCAGCAGCGCCTTGTTGCCGGAGACCACGGACTTACCCGCCTTCAGAGCACGCAGAATGCGAGTGCGAGCCGGCTCAATACCGCCGGTCAGCTCGATGACCACATCCGCTGCATCGATGAGAGCGTCAGCATCGGTGGTGTACAGCGAGGGGTCCGCATTCCAGTGGCGGGATGCATTAGTATCGCGCACAGCAATACCGATCAACTCCACGGGCGCGCCAATGCGCTTTTCAAGGACAGCGTTATCCTCTACCAGGATGCGAGCAGCCTGGGAACCGACATTACCGGCACCAAGCAGTGCTACTTTGATCTTTTCAGCCACGATAGTCTCTTTCTACGGTCTGTTCCGGGTTCGCCCCGGTATCTCTTCGGGCTAAGGCACGGATGCGGCGCAGAGCACGCACCCAACAACCACTTTATCAAGAGGCGGCGACGGCTCAGCAGCCTCAAGGTGCGACTTTTACTCTCTGAGATGAGGTATCCCTCACAGTTATGAGGTGAACCTTATCGTCTGTCATGTTTTGAACGCACAAAACCGTGAAGACCCCGCCCGCAACCGCCACCTCACGGCGCGCATTGCAGAGACGGGAACTTCACGGTTTTTCATGATGTCAGACAGGGTTCTTAGATATCCGAACCCATATCCAGCGCCAGCATATCCTCCTCGCGCTGACGACGAATCATCACGCGCGAAGGCTTACCCTCAGCAGTGGCAATCACCGGCGGGCGAGTCAAGAAGTTGTAGTTCGAACCCAGCACATAGCAGTACGCGCCGGTCGCCGGAACCGCCAGAATATCGCCAGCCTGCAGGTCAGCAGGCAGGTAGCAGTAACGAACCACCACATCGCCAGACTCGCAGTGCTTACCCACCACGCGAGAGAGCACCTGCTCCCCCGCCGGGGCACGATTAGCCAGAGTCACCGAATAATCCGATTCGTACAGCACCGGGCGGGCGTTATCGCTCATACCGCCATCCACCGAAACGTAGCGGCGCACACGAATCTCGCCGTTCTCGTCCTCAATGCTCACGTTCTTAATGGTGCCGACCGTGTACAGGGTCGCACCCGAAGGACCAGAAATGGAACGGCCCGGCTCGAACGACATGTGCGGAATCGCCATGCCCAGGTGCTCGCAGGTTGCCGCAACGGAAGCGGCAATCGACTCGGTCACCTCGGTAATGGAGCGGGGGTGATCCGCCTCGGTGTAGCCGATGCCGTAGCCGCCACCCAAATCCAGCTCCGGCAGCGTCACACCCAGGTCACGGTTGAGGCGGTTCATGAACTCCAGAGCGGTAGTAGCCGCTTGCTCGAAGCCCTCCGCTTCAAAAATCTGCGAACCAATATGGCAGTGAATACCGCGGAAATCCAGGGAATCGGTCGCGTTCAGAATCGCGGCAGCCAGAGCCGCGTAAGAATCGGTAGACTCAACACCCCAGTGCTCCAGCTCCTCTTCATCCAGACCAGCAAGCGCGGCGGTGCCGGGCTGCAGGGACATGCCGAACTTCTGATCCTCGTGCGCGGTCGCAATGGATTCGTGGGTCGAGGCATGCACGCCGGGGGTGATGCGAATCAGCACCGGAACCGGGGCGTACGGCTCCTCGCCCTCAGCCACACGCTCGGCGGCAAGCTCGGCGTACACGCACTCAATGAGCTTGAGCTCATCCACCGAGTCAGCCACCACACGGCCCAGGCCGTTACGGATCGCGCGGGCAAGCTCAGCCTCCGACTTGTTATTACCGTGCAGGGCGATGTTCGCACCGGGCACCTGTGCGCGCAGAGCCAACGCCAACTCACCACCGGAGGCGGTATCCAGGCACAGGCCTTCCTCGGTCGCCCAGCGCGCCACGGCAGTGGACAGGAACGACTTACCGGCGTAGTAGACGCTCACCTTCGCACCGTGCGCGGCGAAAGCCTGCTCAAAAGCGGTGCGGTAGGCGCGGGCGCGGGCGCGGAAGGTCGTCTCGGAGAAGACGTACTGCGGGGTTTCGTGCTCATCAACCAGGTCGCTGACGGTCACGCCATCAATGCAGAGCTCGCCCTGCTCATTGCGGGTGAAGGAATCAGTCCAGATGGTGCGGGACAGCGCTTCGGGGTGCTCGGGGTAGGTGAGCCATTCGGGGGCGTAGAGGGCGCGGGCTTCGCTCATCGTGTCTCTTTCTTAGCTATCTTTGCCGGCATACGCTCAACCCCCTCCCCGGCAGTACCGGGTCGGGGGTTGAAACGAGAGTATTACATGCGCTCGGGTGCGCTCACACCCAGCAAGTTCAGGCCGTTAGCCAGCACCTGCTGTGCCGCGTTGTTCAGCAGCAGGCGGGTACGGTGCAGGTCGGTGACCTCTTCATCCGCCTTGGGGGCGACGCGGGAGACACCGTACCAGCTGTGGTACGCCGAAGCGAGCTGCTCCAGGTAGCGGTTCACGCGGTGCGGCTCGTAGAACTTCGCGGCATCACGCACAGCAGCGGGGAACTGGCCGAGCACAGCCAGCAGCTCACCGTCAGCAGCCGAGTCGAGCAGGGAGGTATCCACGCCGTCCTCAACCTTCACGCCAGCCTCCGCAGCGTTACGTGCCACAGCGGCGGTACGTGCGTGAGCGTACTGCACGTAGTAGACCGGGTTCTCGTTGCTCTTGGAAGTCAGCAGGCCCAGGTCAATATCGATGGGGGTGTCCACCGAGTAGCGGGTCAGCTCGTAGCGAGCCGCGTCAACGCCCACAGCCTCGACCAGGTCCTCGAGGGTGACCACGGTGCCGGCGCGCTTGGACATGCGGACGGGCTTGCCGTCCTTGACCAGGTTCACCAGCTGACCGATCATGACCTCAATCTGGTCGGCGCGGTAGCCAAGAATCTGAGCGATAGCCTTCAGGCGGCCCACGTAGCCGTTGTGGTCAGCGCCGAGCATGTAGATCGCCACGTCGGCGGGGTTCTCGGCGCGGGTCATCTTGTCCTGGTAGTAGGCGATATCGCCCGCCACGTAGGCGTGGTTGCCGTCAGACTTAATGACCACGCGGTCCTTGTCGTCGCCGTAGTCGGTGGTGCGCATCCACCATGCGCCGTCAGCCTCGAAGAGCTGACCGTTCTCACGCATGGTCTCAAGCAGGGCATCCACCTTGCCGCCTTCGAACACGGAGTTCTCGTGGAAGAACACGTCAAAGTGGGTGCCGAATGCCGCCAGGGACTCCTTAATCTGATCGAACATCAGGTGAGTACCGATTTCGCGGAAAATCTCTTCGGGGTTCTCAGCCTCAAGCGCGTCAGGGCGCTGAGCCAGAATCTGGTCCTTAATGTCAACAATGTACGCGCCAGCGTAGCCGTCCTCGGGAGTCTCCTCACCGCGGGCAGCGGCAATCAGGGAACGCACGAAGCGGTCAATCTGGGTGCCGTGGTCGTTGAAGTAGTACTCGCGCACCACGTTAGCGCCCTCAGCCTCAAGGACGCGGGCGAGCGCATCGCCCACGGCGGCCCAGCGGGTACCACCCAGGTGGATGGGGCCGGTGGGGTTCGCGGAGACGAACTCAAGGTTAATGGTCTTACCGGCGAACTTGTCGCTGCGGCCGTATGCTTCGCCAGCCTCAACGATGGTGGCGGCAAGCTCACCAGCGGCTGCGGCGTCCAGGGTGATGTTCAGGAAGCCGGGGCCAGCAATATCTACGGATGCAACACCGGCGATGGCGCCGATCTTCTCTGCCAGAAGAGCTGCTGCCTCACGCGGGTTCTTGCCCACCTTCTTGGCGAGCTGCAGAGCGACGTTGGTTGCCCAGTCGCCGTGTTCGCGGGACTTGGGGCGCTCCACTCGGACGGCGGGCAGTTCAGCGCCCTCCACGAGGGTCAGCTGGCCGGAGGAAATGGTTTCTTCAAGGGCAAGCGCAATGGCTTCGGAGAGTTCTTCAGGAGTCATAACAAACTATTCTAGCAAGCCTTGGCAGGTGCCTGACCCTTTATCTAGTGCATATCTGATACCATAGGTGGGTTGCCTCTGTAGCTCAGCGGATTAGAGCACCAGTTTCCGGTACTGGGGGTCGAAGGTTCGAATCCTTTCAGGGGCACGATGTTCTTATTCGAGAGGGAACACGGGAGCCGATATCCGAGGCGTATTGTTCGGGTATCGGCTCCTTTTTATTTAACGGCTAAGCCTGGTTGTTGAACATCTTATGCCGGGCAGCACCCTCTTCAACCTCAGAGGGTGGACACTACCCGCCTGCCTGTTGTGGCAACGCTAACAGCCTTGAGAGAATGGGAAAACGCGCACACCCGTCACATCAGCACGGCTTCAAGCCACAACAGCGGAGGTAACCCGATGACCACCATGCGCCAGATTCAGCTCACCGAATGGGGCGACGAAAGCGTTCTGCACGAAGCAAACGTGCCTATCCCCTCGCCGGTGCGCGGTCACGTGCTCATCAAGACGGTTGCCGCCGGTGTCAACCCGATTGACCTAACCACTCGCAAGGGTCTGGGGCCCGCCGCTCAGCTGGCAGATCCGTCGTACAAGCCCTTCGTGCCCGGCTGGGATGTTGCCGGCACCGTGGTTGCTACCGCCGGCGACTACACGGGTTTTAAGGTGGGCGACGGCGTATTTGGTCTTGTTGCTTTTCCCTCCCCCGCCGGTGCTTACGCCGAGTATGTTCTCGCCCCGGCGCATCAGCTGGTGAAGGTGCCCGCCGATGTTCCCTGCGCGCAATTGGGTGGCGCTCCCCTGGCGGCACTGACCGCATACCAGGCGCTCTTCGAAGTGGCGCGATTGAAGGAAGGCGAGCGCGTACTCATTCACGCCGGTGCCGGAGGCGTCGGTCACCTCGCCGTTCAGCTGGCGGCGCAGGCTGGCGCTCAGGTTTTTGCGACCGCCTCCGCGGCGAACCACGAGTTTGTGCGCTCGCTGGGTGCCCAGCCCATTGATTACCGCACCGAGGATTTCCGTGCCGTACTGGGTCAGACCATGGATGTGGTACTCAATTCCACCGGTCAGCAGACCTTCCTCGATTCGCTGGAGGTGTTGGTTCCCGGCGGTCGTATTGTTACCCTGACCAGCCCCGACCCGCTGGATGTTGCGCGTGAGCGCGGCTTCGAGGCGCAGTGGCTGACGGTTCACCCGGACCGCACGCAGATGCAGGAGATTGCCCGTCTCATGTCCTTGGGCCTGTTGAAGGTGCACGTGGATCAGGTGCTTGATTTTTCGCAGGCTGCGCAGGCTCATGCCCTGGTTGCGACGGGTCGCACCCGCGGCAAGATTGTACTGGTTCCCTAGCGAGGTGCTGATTCATGCAGATTTCTGAGAGCGCGCCCACCGTTGAGGTCGCATTGAACGCTGAGGACGCGCCGAATGTAGAGGGTGCACTGACCACTGAGGGCGTGCCAAAGGTTGAGAGCACCGAGTACCGCTCCGGTTTTTACCGCGAGGCGGGCTTTTACGACGCCCACTCGTTACCCGACTACGGTGCGCAGTCGCCGGTAACTCGCGAGGCGTTCGCCTACGATTTCTTCCCCGCGGCTGCTGATTCTTCAACTGCCGAAACTTCAGCTACCGAGCCTTCTTCCCCCGCGCCGTTGCTGGTGTGGGTTCACGGTGGCGCCTGGCGTTTCGGCACCAACCAGGCCCTACGCGACACTATCCTGCGCGCCCCTTCCGGGGAGCAGCCCAATACCCAGGCGCTCATGCGCGCCGCTTTTCAGCAGGCGGGCTGGGCGGTCGCGTCCATCAACTACCGGTATTCGCATCAGGCGCTCTTCCCGGGTGCCCTGCACGATGTGAAGGAGGCGGTGCGTTTCTTCCGCGCCAACGCGCACGAATTCGGTATTGATCCGCAGCGCATTGCGGTAGCGGGCGGAAGCGCGGGCGGGCACCTGAGCATGATGGTTGCGTATACGGGAAATTCCTCCGTTGAGAATTCCGCCGCCGGTAACTCTGTATTTGGGGATTCTGCGAGTGCACCCGAACACGCCGAGCACGACGAATACTTCGAGGGCAGGGCGGCGAGCGCCTACCCATCCCATAGTTCACGGGTGGTTGCGGCGGCTTCGTTTTACGGGGTCAGCGATTTGAGGACCATCTTCACCGATCGTCCTCTGGCTGGCTATGCCCTCGATCATCCCGAGGATGACGGGGCTGAATGGCGACTGTTGGGAAGCACCCACCCCGTACCCTCAGATCTGTCGGCTGTCGACGCTTCCAAGGGAGAGCGGGCGGTTCCGGGTGTCTGCATCGAGCGTGCCCAAAAGAACTGGGAGCGTGCGCATCCTATTGATGCGGTACGCCCCCAGAAACGAGTGAATAAGGTCGAAAGTGCCTCTGCACAGGGTGCGAGCGGCGGTGCCACTGCCCTCATGCTCGTGCACGGTATTAGTGATTCGTGTGTGCCGTACCAGCAATCGGTGCGGGTGTATCAGGCGCTGCGCACGCGGCAGGTGCCTACCGATTTGGTGCTGGTTCCGGATGCCGAACACGGGGATTCGCGCTGTTTTAGCCCCGATATTGTTCAGCAGATGCTGCAGTTCTTCAACCGTACTGTTTAGTTCAACCGCGCTTTCTAGAACCGCGCTGTCTGAACCGTATTGTCTGACCCGAGTGATTGATCAGAAAGTAATCGACCAGATGCGGGTTTAGCGAACGCGGCGGTTCACGTATTCGTGCTCAAGGCGGTAGCGTTCGAGGTCGTCAAAAGCAACGCGACGGTGCGTGTTAATGCGCTCGAACGGAATATCTCCGCGCTCCAGCAGGCGAACAACGGTCGGGCGGGATACGCCCAGGTAGTCTGCCGCCTCCTGCGTGGTCATGAGGCGGTCCTGGCGTACCACGCAGACGTCCTTACGGTCGGCGAATGCGCGCGCTACGGAGGTGAGGGGTCCGTACATTTCGGGAGAAATCTGTACGCGCTCGCCGTCGCCGGTGACCAGGTAGAGGGTTTCTTCGGCGCTGAGGCGGTCGAAGTGGGTGCGCAGACTCGCGTGAACGAGGGCTTGGAAGAGTTCTTCGCAGCGGTGGTGAATTTCTTCGTGCTGTCCGTCTTCGCAGCAATCCAACACTGCAACACGTGTTGCCGGGTACGTCTTTGGTGATGGCATAGTCACTCCTTCGTTACTGTGTTATTCACCACTGTAGCAGTTGAACGAAACTATCGAAAGAAAGTTAAGAAGCGCAGTTAATTCGCATCTACGGTGCATAAAATTCAGATGAATAATTATTAATTCTGTAGATAGCATTTGATGTCATTTATTATACATTAACTGCTCTCCTGGGGCCTGTATTCCCCCGCCGCCCACCCCGGGGTTCCCGCGAACAACCCCAAATATGACAAACAAAGCACACCCCAAGCCCACCGCGGGCAAGGCGAGTACACTGGATAGGATATGTCTGAGCAGAAATCCACGAAGAAACACGCAGATACTTCTAAGGCCCCCCGCACCGCCCCCACCATGGCGAGCATGGCCGCCGCAATCCATGCGGCAAAGGTACGATCCTCCGAAAAAATCGGTGAAAAAACCGCAGATAAAACTACTGAGAACAACGCGGTAAAAAACGGCGCACAGAAGAGCGGCGCCCCAAAGAAGGGCGCACAGAAGAACAGTGCCCAGAAGAATAACGCAGACCGCAAGAACTCCTCCCGCGGCGCCTCCGAACGCAACTCCAACGCCTCCCGCTCCAACCGACGCGCAGGCGCCAACAACCGCGCCCGCAAGCAGGGCAACCAGCAGGGCGGCAACAAGGGCGAGCAGCAGAACCGCCCGGCACCGCGCCGCTACGAGCCCTTCATTCCCGAGGTCATCACCTACCCTGAAGAGCTGCCCGTCAGCGAACGTCGCGAAGACATCATGAACGCGATCCGCGACAACCAGGTTGTCATCATCGCGGGTGAAACCGGCTCCGGTAAAACCACCCAGATCCCCAAAATGTGCCTCGACCTGGGCCTGGGAGAGAAGGGTCTCATCGGCCACACCCAGCCGCGCCGACTCGCCGCACGCTCCGTCGCCGAACGCATCGCCGAAGAACTCGGCCAGAAAATCGGCGAAACCGTCGGCTACCAGGTTCGATTCACCTCTGAAGTAGGCGAACACAGCGCTATCAAGCTCATGACCGACGGCATTCTGCTCGCCGAAATCCAGAACGACAAGCTGCTGCGCCGCTACTCCACCCTCATCATTGACGAGGCGCACGAACGCAGCCTGAACATTGACTTCATCCTCGGCTACCTCAAGCGCATCCTGCCGCAGCGCCCGGATCTGAAGGTCATCATCACCTCCGCGACCATCGACCCGGAGCGTTTCGCACGCCACTTCTCCCCCAGCTACGTGCCGGGCAAGGGCATCGTCGACGAAAACCTCAACGCCGAAGAACGCGAAATCGCCGAGGCGATCCTGCCCGACGACGCGCCGCCCATCATTGAGGTGTCCGGCCGAACCTACCCCGTGGAAATCCGCTACCGCCCGCTCGACGAGGAAGACTACCTCAGCGACGACGAAATCGAAGACGACCACGATCCCACCGATGGCATCCTCGACGCCATTAAGGAACTCTCCAAAGAAGCGCCCGGCGACATCCTCATCTTCTTCTCCGGCGAACGCGAAATCCGCGACGCCAAGGACGCCATCGAGGCGATGGTCCTCAAGTCGCCGCGCCTGAACTACGAAGTGCTGCCCCTGTACGCGCGCCTCTCGCTCGCCGAACAGCACCGCGTGTTCTCCCCCGGATCGCGCCCGCGCATCGTGCTCGCCACGAACGTTGCCGAAACCTCGCTGACCGTGCCCGGCATCAAGTACGTCATCGACACCGGCACCGCACGCATCTCCCGCTACTCGGCACGCACCAAGGTGCAGCGTCTGCCCATCGAACGCATCTCGCAGGCAAGCGCCAACCAGCGTTCCGGTCGATGCGGCCGCGTCAGCGACGGCATCGCAATCCGCCTCTACTCCGAAGAAGACTTCAACTCACGCCCCGAGTTCACCGACCCCGAAATTCTACGCACCAACCTCGCAGCCGTCATCCTGCAGATGATCGCAATCGGCGTGGTCCGCGAACCCGGCGACATCTCCCGCTTCCCGTTCGTGCAGCCGCCCGCATCCCGCGCCATCAACGACGGCGTGAACCTGCTGCGCGAACTCGGCGCGCTCACCGAACGCCCCCGCCAGCCCCGCAAGGGCCGCGGCAATAGCGCAACCCTCACCGCCATCGGCCGAGCCATGGCGGCATTCCCCGTGGACCCGCGCCTCGCCCGCATGATCATCGAAGGCGGCCGCCGCAACTGCGCCAAGGAAATGATGGTGCTCGCCGCCGCCCTGACCATCCAGGACCCGCGCGAACGCCCCGCCGACGTGCGCGCCGAAGCCGACGCGATGCACGCCCGCTTCGTCGACGACACCTCCGACTTCTCCTCCTTCCTGTTGCTCTGGGACTACATCAACGAGCAGCAGGCGGCGCTGTCCTCCTCGCAGCTACGCAAAATGTGCCACCGCGAACACATCAACTACCTGCGCATCCGCGAATGGCAGGACCTCTTCGCCCAGCTGCGCGAAATGGGACGCACCGCCAACATTCACGCCAGCGGCGGCAGGGACATCAACGCCTCCGCCCACGAAATCGACATCCACAAGAGCCTGCTCTCCGGCCTGCTCTCGCACGTGGGCGTCAAGGAAGAACGCGAGAAGGACTCCAAGGGACGCAACCGCGGCCCCCGCGAATACCTCGGCGCACGCGGCACCAAGTTCGCGATCTTCCCCGGCTCCGGCCTGTTCAAAAAGAGCCCCGACTGGGTGCTCTCCGCCGAACTCGTCGAAACCTCCCGCCTGTGGGCGCGCACCAACGCCTCCATCGACCCGCAGTGGATCGAAGAAATCGGCAAGCACCTCATCAGCGTGCAATACTCCGAACCGCACTGGTCCCTCAGCTCCGGCGCGGCAGTCGCCTACGCCAAGGGCACCCTCTTCGGTCTGACCATCTACGCCGACCGCCCCGTACAGTACGCCCGCGTAGACGCCGCCGCAGCCCGCGAACTGTTCATCCAGTCCGCCCTCGTCGAAGGCCAATGGCACACCCAGCACAAGTTCTACCTGCGCAACCAGCGCGCCCTCGCCGAAGTCGAAGAACTCGAAGCACGCCTACGCCGCCGCGACCTGCGCGTAGACGACTCCGTACTCTTCGCCTTCTACGACGCACGCATCCCCGCCCACGTCACCGACGTGCGCGCCTTCGACAAGTGGTGGAAGCAGGCACGTCTTGAAGACGACAACTACCTGGACTTCAACCCCGAAAAGCTCATCAACGAGGAAGCTGCCGACTACGACGACTCCCAGTTCCCCCGCCAGTGGGTGCAGCGCACCGACAGCGGCGAACTCACCCTGGACCTGCGCTACGAATACGCCCCCACCGCAGGTGTAGGAGGCGCCCGCACCGAAGCCGCCAAGCGCGACGGTGTGGCCGTGCAGGTGCCGATTCTCTTCCTCAACCAGCTGAGCCACGAACCGTTCCGCTGGCAGATCCCCGGCCTGCGCCACGAGCTCGTGACCGCGCTCATCAAGTCGCTGCCCAAGGCGATTCGACGCAACTTCGTGCCCGCACCCGACGTGGCGCGCGCCGCCTGCGCCGCCCTCGAGGAAGACTACTCCCCCGCAACCGACGAGCTGCTCCCCTCCCTCGCGCTCGTACTGCGCCGCCTGCGCGGCGTGGTCGTCGAACCCGAAGCCTTCAACTGGGACGCCGTGCCCGAGCACCTGAAGATGGGCTTCCAGGTGCGCAACACCCGCAACAAAATCCTGGGTGAGGGCAAGGACCTGCGAGCCCTGCAGCAGCAGCTACACAAGGAGATTCGCAGCGCCCTCGCCGACTCGCTCGGCGCATCCGACGAGGCCATGGCGAAGATGGTTGCGCTCGCGCAGGGTGGATCAGGCAACTCAGGCGGCTCGGGCAACTCGGGTGGCTCCGCTCGTCCGGGCAGCGCAAAGGGCGCGAAGAACCCGGCGAAGGGCACCCAGGCCGAGGCGGGTGCATCCGGCGGAGTACGCGAGGTCACCGGCCTCACTGCCTTCCCCGCCGACATGTTCCCGGACGGAGCCATCCCCCGCAAGGCACAGCGCATCATCGCGACCCAGGCGGTTAACGGCTACCCCGCCCTCGTCGACGAAGAAACCAGCGTAGGTCTGCGAATCTTCCCCACCGAAGCAGAGCAGCTGCACGCGCAGCGTCGCGGCATCATCCGCCTGCTCCAACTGCAGGTGCCCTCGCCCGTGCGCTACGTGAGCGAACACCTCTCCCACAAGGAGAAAATCGTCTTCACGCAGAACCCGCACGGCTCCATCGACGAACTCATTCGCGACTGCACCGTCGCGGCGCTCGACCACCTCGTGCCGCACACCCCCATCTTCACGCACGCCGAATACAGCGAACTCTACGAGCACGTGCGCGCCGAACTCATCGAGACGGTCTTCGACGTGACCAAGCTCGTCGCCGAAATCCTCTCCGAAGCCACCGCGCTGAAGAAGGCTATCAAGAAGGCAACCTCGCTGACGACCATGCACGCCGTCTCCGACGTGAAGGCACAGATGGAGAACCTCGTCTACCCCGGATTCGTGGCGAAAACCGGCTACGACCAGCTGGTTCACATCCCGCGCTACCTCAAGGCCGCCCAGGTGCGCCTGACGAAGCTCGGCCCGAACCTGCACCGCGACAACCAGCTCATGCTCACCGTGCAGGACCTGGAAGACTCCTACGATAACGCGGTCAAGTCGCTACCGGCAGGCACCATCGTGCCGGATTCGCTCCGCCGCGTGAACTGGATGATTGAGGAGCTGCGCGTCAGCTTCTTCGCCCAGGAACTTGGTACCGCCTACACGGTGTCTGAGAAGCGCATTGCGAAGGCTCAGCGTGAGGCGCTGGACGCTATCAAGCGTTAGCTTGTGAGCTTGCGGACGGCGGTGTTCGTCCTCGCTCCTACTCAGGTGTAGGTGCGCCGCATGTTTCCTCCGCGCATACGCAGGGGCACCCGTCACCCGGACGCTCCGTCCTCTCCTTGCTTCGCTGCGGAGAGCGTCCGGGGTGACACCCTGAGGGCGCTTCCGGAAAACACGGCTGCACCTGCAGCACAAGCAAAGAGCCCCCACACGAGGTAATCGTGTGGGGGCTCTTTGCCGTTCACAGCGCAAGCTAAGCCGGGAACCTAGCGCGGAAAGGCGGTGTCGTCCGTAGCGACATCAGGGTGCCCGAGCTCTGCGAGGGCGGGTGCCCCTGTAGGAGCGAGGACGAACACCGCCTCTCAGCGGGAGAAGCGTTTAGGCAGCCGCCTCGCAGAAAGTCACCGTCACCGAACCGTTACCGCGCTCGCGCATCCACTGCGGCGCGTTCTCAGCCGAAACAATCGCACCCTCACTCACGGACGGTGCAATGTACGAGCCGCCTGCGCCACCTGCGCCGCCCTGCATCGTGTAGCCGATACCCTGACGCACGCCGGTCGGGCTGTTCAGCCACTTCTGAGTCAGCACAATCGAGGAGACAGGCTGTGCCGCACCGGAACCGCCACCACCGTAGCCTGCACCGCCACCGCCGGACACCACGGACTGGTAGCCGTTGAAGTTCTGCGCGTACGCACCCTCGTCGTTGTAGATGTCCAGATCCCAGCTGCGGTCCTCGTAGGTGCCCTTCTCGTGCACGCTGGCGGGGTTCTCATCCAGCTGGTAGGAGTATGCGCCCGCACCATCGCCGCCGTTGCCCGCGAAGCCGCTCGTGCCCGCGTTACCGGCAACAAACTGGCTGAATAGCACCTGGTTGTTGGTGGTTTCAAAGCCGATGATGGGGCCGCTAGCCGGCAGAGTGCCTGCCGCGCCGCCTGCACCGCCTATACCCGCTGCGCCGCCGAAGCCGGAGTTGTAGGTCAGGACCTTGGAACGTTCCGCATTGTAGACTTCGTAGCCGGGGGTGCCGTTGGAGCCCGCCGCTGCGGAGGCGCTACCCGCCGCATCGAACTGCGGGGATGCGTCCGAGCCGAGGGGCGCCACACCGGCGTCGATCTGGCCGTTGAAGTTGGAGTACCAGGGGTCTGCGTAGGACACGGCGGAGGTGGTCATGCCCGCGCCGCCACCGCCGCCTGCTACAGCTACGACGACGCCGTCGATGAGCAGCGCGGAGGAGCCGCCGCCGGATGCAGCGTACACCTGGCTCTTGGAGTTTGCCGGGTCCGCATACTTGGCGTCGACCTGCGCGGTGATGGTGGCGGGGATGGTGTAGGCGGGTACGGAGCCGCCGTTGCCGTATCCTTCACCACCTGCGGTGGGGGTGAGGGAGCCGTCACCGATACCGCCTGCCGCGGCGATAATCTGCACGGTGGAGCCGGGAGTGACGGGGACGATGCCGCTGACCTTCGCGCCGGAGCCAGCGGGGGTCATGCGGTTGTTGGTGCCGCCTGCGCCGCCGACCAGTTCGAAGCGGAGCTTGTGGACGTTGTTGGGCACGGCGAAGCTCTGAACGGTTTTGGCGCCTTCTTCGGTACCGGAGATGCTGTATGCCGGGTATGCGGCGAGGGTGCAGTCTGCGGCGACGGATGCTGCGTAGGAGGGGATGGTTGCGGAGGCGGCGACGACGGGTGCCGCCCAGGCTGCACCGGCGACGAGCTTGCGGCGGGTCAGAGATGTAGACATGGTATGCCCTTTATTCGGGTGGGGTGATGTGTTTGCGGCGCGGCGATATTTGATTCCAAACAAGCCTCGAATTGCTTGCTGTGGAAAGAAAATCGGCGCCGCTCAAAAGAATACCCTGAACCTCAGCTTTAACGTAAATTTCACCGATTATCGCTCAGTGGATCTATGCGAGCCGCAGGTTCCGTCCGCGCACGCAACGCCAGCAGAGGGTCTGCAGGTTTTCGGGCTCGTTGTTACCGCCTTCGGATAGCGGGACCTTGTGAACGACCTCGAGGATGAGGATTCGTTCACGCATGATAGAGTTGCCGCATCCGGGGTTTTGGCAGGTGTAGTTGTCGCGTTCTTTGATGCGTTGGCGTAGCTGCGCGGTCAGGAGGGTGCGTTCGCCGCCTTCGGGCCATGCCCAGCGTATTTTGCGTTCGAGGGTTTCGGAAAGCGCGTCGAGGGTTGGGGTGTCGAGGGTGACGGTGACAGCGCGGTTTTCTTTGCCTCCGATCGAGGTGTATTCGAAGCGGTAGACGGGGTACGGCACGGTCAGCCCCACGTGGCAGACGTTGAGTTTGTTCCAGAACTCGTCGGCGTAGTTCTTGGTGATAAATTGGGGCGGGCTGATATGTGCAATCATGTCCTCTTCGCGGCGTCGCACGTTGTCGATTGCGGTTTCGAGGCGCGCGATATCGTCGGAGAGGCGCTGTACGTCTTTGAGGGTTTGCAGGTCGGCTTCGATGTGGAAGTATTTGGTGAGGCTGCCGATGGGGTCCCGTTCGGCTTCGAGAACGACCTGTTGGGAGGAGTTATAGACGTGCGGGTGGCGTTCTTCGGGTTTCTTCCGCAGTAGCGTCTGCCAGGTTTTGGGTTGTTGAACTTCGACGGTGGCGAGGTGGCCATACATGCCGTTGGTGGAGGTGCCGAGTTCGAAGATTCCGTGGGTGTAGATGTCGTGCACGTAGCTGGCGACTTCGTTGTATTCGCTGGCGAGTGTGGCGGTGCGTTGCCGGTGCGTCTGGAATTCGGGGGATGCGAAGTACCGGTTTTTGCGGATGGTCAGGATGATGCCCACGATGACTACGATGATGACGACGCCGAGGATGACGTACCAGAGGGAGAAGGCGAGGCATACGGCGAAGAAGATGCCGAGCCCTTTGAGGAAGGATTTCACGGGTGTTCCTTTGCGATACGGCGGTGTATCTGTGAGTGATAGATTTCCTCCATTAGGGTATCGGAGGTAGGCTCGGTGCGCAAAGCATTTGGTCACGTCAGTGAGCTATTGAAAGGATTGGCGGGCAGACTACACCTTCCGGATGCGCCCTCAGGGTGCCCGAAGCGGAGCGAGGGCGGGTCCCCTGCGACGGCGCGGAGGACGTGTGTAAGATGCACGCCCTACAAATGTAGACTCGGCGGAGCCAGCAAAAGATTGAGAAGGCGACAGCCCCCTCCCCTTCCAGTTCGTTATGCCGGTATCGCGCACCCAAGCCCTGCACTTACTGAACCGGGGTCGAGTGTTTTACCTACGAGGAGAGGGATGGTGTCCTCCATCGTGACATCGGGGACGCGGAGCGGGGCGAGCGTATTTTCCGGAAGCGCCCTCAGGGTGCCCGAAGCGAAGCGAGGGCGGGTT
>NZ_KV801782.1:0-39638 GCF_001810515.1 Rothia sp. HMSC075F09 | reverse complement strand
GTGCCCGAAGCGAAGCGAGGGCGGGTTCCCTGCGACGGCGCGGAGGAAATATACGAAGCACCGCCTCCAGAGCAAACACAAGTCGGCAGAGGAGCACCACCCCTCCACAAACCAAGGAAATAAAAAGTTAAACACAAAAGCCCCGATTCCGAAGAATCAGGGCTTCATTTGTGCGCGATACTGGGATCGAACCAGTGACCTCTTCCGTGTCAGGGAAGCGCGCTACCGCTGCGCCAATCGCGCTCACAAAACAGTTGTTTTGTTGCGAGGTGAGGACGGGATTCGAACCCGCGTACACGGCTTTGCAGGCCGCTGCCTAACCACTCGACCACCTCACCGCATACGCTCCACGAGGGAACGCGTTCGAACTCTTGGAGTCCTTACGAGCGGTTGACGAGACTTGAACTCGCGACATCCACCTTGGCAAGGTGGTGCTCTACCAACTGAGCTACAACCGCATATCAGCGTATTCAATTTGAATCATTCCGTTGGAGTTTTTCGCTCCGTCGTGCTGACAGGTAAATACTATACGGGGTTTTTGAGTGTTTGCCAAATCCTTTGTAGATCATCTTGTGTTCCGCGTGTTTCCGGGGCAGAACGGGGTATTTGGGCTCGTTTTTGAGGTGTGCGAGCAAAATTTATTTTCATGGTGCCGGTCACATTTTCGGGGTTTTGGGATGGTTACTGTTCCCGCGAGGATAGCGGCGGGCACACAATGCCCGCCACGATATCCGCGAAACGTCCGCAAAATTTTTCGCAAGGACACGAAAAGGAGGGGCGGGGAACCATGTTCCCCGCCCCTCCCCTATGAAATTCGCATCAGAAATCCGCACCGACAAAAATGCCGGGCTCATGTTTTTCTGGAATCTTTTTATAGTTCTTCGAAGAAGAGGCGCTCGTAGACTTTGCGGGCGTTGCGAGTTTGGCGCAGATAGTCCTCTTCGAGGGCGCGTGCGCTACCGGCGGGGTATCCGCACCAGCGGGCGATTGCTTCCAGGTCGGCGCGTCCCGAGGGTAGGGTGTCGGACTGGCGCACGCCGCGCAGTACGTTGCCGCCGCGGATCTTCGTGGCGAGTAGCCAGGCGCCGCTGAGGATTTCAGCGTCCGCGGCTTCGACCAGCCCCGCCTCAACCGCGGCGTTCAGCGCCTTCAGGGTGGAGGTGGTGCGCAGCCCGGGCACGGCGTGCGCGTGGCGCAGCTGTACGAGCTGGACCAGCCATTCCACGTCGGAGAGTCCGCCGCGGCCGAGCTTGAGCTGGCGGGTGCGGTCGGCGCCGTGAGGCATGCGTTCGTTTTCCACGCGCGCTTTCATGCGGCGAATCTGCTGTACCTGTTCGGGTTCAAAAGCTGCCGGGTAGCGGTACGGGTCGATGAGCTCCACGAAAGCACGTCCGAGCGCCTCGTCGCCCGCGATGGGGCGGGCGCGGGTGAGCGCCTGGAACTCCCAGGTTTCCGCCCAGCGTTCGTAGTAGGAGCGGTAGGAGTCCAGCGAGCGCACGATAGCGCCCTGCTTGCCTTCGGGGCGCAGGTCGGCGTCCACTTCGAGGGGCCGTTCGGCGCGAATGGCGGGCTTGACGGGCTGTTTGAGGAGCGCCAGGGTGCGGTTGACGATGCGTGCCGCCTGTTCCTGTGCGGCGTCTTCGTCGGCCCCGTCGAGGGGTTCGTGAACGAACATGACGTCCGCGTCGGAGCCGAAGCCGTTCTCGGCGCCGCCGAGGCGGCCCATGCCGATGACGGCGATGCGGGTGAGCAGCTTCTCCCCCGCTGTCTCCTCAGCTTCGGCGGGTTCGGCGCCTTCCGGTGCCGTCTGGAGTTCACGCAGGGCAATCTGTAGCGCCGCACCGATTGTGCACTCGTCGATGGCGGCAAGACCGGCGCAGGTGTCCTCAACGTCGACGATGCCCAGGGTCCAGCCCATGGCGGTGCGCAGGGTTTCGCGGCGGCGCAGGTAGCGCACGGCGCGCATCGCCTCGGCGGCGTCCGCGTGGCGTGCCAGCAGGGAGGAAATCTCGGAGGCGAGCGCTTCCTCCCCCAGCGGTTTGAGGTCGGCGACCTTGTCCAGCCAGGCGATGGAGGCGGAGGCATCCTCGAGCAGGTCGGTCATGGGGCGCGAGCTGGAGAGTAGCTGGCTGAGGCGTTCGGCGGCTGCGGGTGAGTCGCGGAGCATGCGCAGGTACCAGCTGGTGCTGCCGAGCGATTCGGAGACGATGCGGAATCCGAGCAGACCGGCGTCCGCGTCCACGCCGCGGGCGAACCAGCCCAGTAGCACGGGCATGAGGTGCCGCTGAATGTCTGCGCTACGGGAAAGTCCCGTGGTGAGTGCCTTGATGTGGCGCATGGCGCCGCGCGGGTCGCGGTAGCCGAGGGCGGCAAGACGGTCCTGTGCCGCCTGTTCGCTGAGCACCACTTCGTCGCGGCTGAGCGTGGAGACAGCGGCGAGTAGCGGGCGGAAGAAGATTCGCTCGTGCAGAGAACGGACATTCCGTTTAATTTTCTGCCATGCCTTGAGCATCTGCTCGGCGGAGAGCGTGCCGTTGCGTTCCGGGGAGAGGATTGAGCGGGCGAGGGCGCGTTGTTCGGCGTCCTTTTCGGGCATCAGGTGGGTGCGGCGCAGCTGCTGCAGTTGGATGCGGTGCTCCAGCACGCGCAGCTTCTTGTAGTCGCGGCTGAACGCTTCGGCGTCGGTGCGGCTAATGTAGCTGACGGCGGTCAGCGCCGCGAGAGAATCCACGGTGGACTTGGTGCGCACAGCGGGGTCGGTTCGACCGTGCACGAGCTGCAGCAGCTGCACGGTGAACTCGATATCGCGCAGGCCGCCCGGGCCCAGCTTAATCTGGCGGTCCACCTGGTTCGAGGGAATATTGTCGGTCACGCGGGCGCGCATCGCCTGCACGGATTCCACAAAGGATTCACGGGCGGCGGACTCCCACACGAAGGGGTCAATGGCGCGGGCGTAGCGGGCGCCCAGCTGCGCCGAACCGGCGATGGGGCGCGCCTTGAGCAGCGCCTGGAACTCCCAGTTTTCCGCCCAGCGCTTGTAGTACTGAACGTAGGATTCGACGGTGCGAACGAGCGGGCCGTCCTTACCTTCGGGGCGTAGGTTCGCGTCGACCTCCCAGAGGGCGGGTTCGGGTGCGGGGCCCATGATGGCGCGGGTGAGGGCGTGCACGAGCTCCGTGCCGATGGTGGAACATTCGTTCTCGGTGAGCTTGAGCGGGGCGCTCTCCCTCTCTGCCCCGGTGCTGGGCGCGGGTTCGACCGGCGCGACCACGTACACCACGTCAACGTCAGAGATGTAGTTCAGCTCGCGGGCACCGCACTTACCCATGCCGATAATCGCCAAGTCCAGGGCGTCTACAGCCTCGCCGCGGCGAGGGGCCGCCAGGCCGGGGCCCAGCCCCTCCGCAACTTCGGTGCGGGCAATGGCGAGCGCACCCTCCAGCGCGGCGGCAGCCAAATCGGCGAGGTGCCGGCCAATGGTCGGCATCATTTCGACCGGGTCTTCGCAGCACACGTCGAGCAGGGCGATGCGCGCCAGGGCGGCGCGGTAGGCGACGCGCAGGGTCACGTACCCGTCTTTGCCGGTCTGTTCGGCGGCAGCGCGCGGACGCTCCGCGTGCGGGTCGGCGCCGAGGGCGGTGAGGATATCGCGGCGGTAGGGGGTGTCCAGCGGGGTGATGGGGGTCAGGAATTCCCCGTCGGTCTCCGGCAGAATCGACGCCGGGTGCTGGGAGCGAATCAGCGCGCTCTCGGCGGGGTACACCTGCGTGTCGAAGAGCGGGTCGATGAGCTCGGGGCGGCGGTAGAGGAAATCACCAATCGCCTGGGATGCGCCAAGCAGGCGGTACATGCCGAATTCTTCCGTGCCGCGGGTGGCGCGCTCGGCGACTGCGGGGTGCTTTTCGATGAGGCGCACGAGGGCGGGCAGTGCAATATCCGGGGAGGGTGAGAGGCGCAACCCGGCAAAGAGCGCATCCTGCGAGACCGAGGCAAGCTCGGGCGCGTTGAGCCAGCGTTCCGCCTTGGACGGGTCGTGAAAACCGGTGGCAATCATGCGGGTGTGCAGGCGTAGCTGTGCTTTCCGTTCGGCTTCGGCGCGCTGTTCGTCGTCGAGTGCGTCGGGTGCAATCTCGGTCAGCGGCTTGGGTTCTTTGGCGGGGTCGATAATGCGGATGAGCCCGGTTGCCGGGTAGTGAGAGCTGTCAGTCATAGCGTGAGAACTGTGGGTAGAGAACGGCGGGTAGAGATCCGTGGGGTGGGGTAAAAAACGGCGGAGAAAAGCGATGCTGATACACCTGTGGGCGGTACCCGCCGGCGTGTTACCGGTAGCGGGTACCGCCCTGAGGCTGTCAGCGGTCACTCATCATGCGAGGAGGCTAAAGAATCCAGCGGTTAGAGGATTCCGAGGTTGTGCTTGAGCTCGTAGGGGGTCACCTGAGCCTGGTACTGGTCCCAGTCAGCGCGCTTATTGCGCAGGAACTGCTCGAAGACCTGCTCGCCCAGAACCTCCGCCATGAACTCAGATTCCTCGGTGATATTGATAGCCTCGCGCAGGGAGGCGGGCAGCGGGTTGTAGCCCATCGCGCGGCGCTCGGCGTTGGTCATGGCGGCGAGGTCCTCGGTCACGGCGGGCATGAGCGGGTACTCGTTCTCGATACCCTTCAGGCCGGCGGCGAGAATCACCGCGTAAGCCAGGTAGGGGTTCGATGCGGAGTCCAGGCCACGGTACTCGATGCGGGCGGACTGCATCTTGTTCGGCTTGTACAGCGGCACGCGCACGAGTGCGGAGCGGTTGTTGTGACCCCAGGAGACGTAGGAGGGTGCCTCGCCGCCGCCCCAGAGGCGCTTGTAGGAGTTGATGAACTGGTTGGTGACCGAGGTGAATTCGGGGGCGTGCTTGAGCACACCGGCGATGAAGTGACGCGCGGTCTTGGAGAGCTGGTATTCGGCGCCGGCTTCGAAGAAGGCGTTGGTGTCGCCTTCGAAGAGGGAGAAGTGGGTGTGCATGCCGCTGCCGGCGTACTTGGTGAAGGGCTTGGGCATGAAGGTTGCGTACATGCCGAGCGAGTAGGCGACTTCCTTGATGACGGTGCGGAAGGTCATGACGTTGTCTGCGGTCTGCAGGGCGTCGGCGTGGCGCAGGTCGATTTCGTTCTGGCCGGGGCCGGTTTCGTGGTGGCTGAATTCGACGGAGATGCCGACCTCTTCGAGCATGGTCACTGCCTTACGGCGGAAGTCCTGCACGATGCCGCCGGGGGTGTGATCGAAGTAGGATTCGTGGTCCACGGGCACGGGGAATCCGTCCGCACCGAGCTTGGAGGATTCGAGCAGGTAGAACTCAATTTCAGGCGAGGTGTAGCAGGTGAAGCCCATCTCCGCTGCCTTGTTGAGCACGCGCTTGAGCACGCCGCGGGTGTCGGAGGCGCTGATCTCGCCGTCGGGGGTGAGCACGTCGCAGAACATGCGGGAGGTGTAGTCTTCTTCACCGCGCCAGGGCAGAATCTGGAAGGTGGAGGGGTCCGGCTGCAGCAGCATGTCGGATTCGTAGATGCGGGAGAAACCCTCAATCGAGGAACCATCAAAGCCCAGGCCCTCGTCGAAGGCGCTTTCTACCTCGGCGGGTGCGAGCGCGACGGACTTGAGGGTGCCGACCACGTCGGTGAACCAGAGGCGGATGAAGCGGATGTCGCGCTCTTCGATGGTGCGCAGTACGAATTCCTGTTGACGGTCCATGAGTTGCCCTCTCGGTGCGGGCGCGCATCCGCGTGGTACCCGTCTGCGGGCGGCGGAGGCGCGCTGAATTGTGTGCCGCGACGAGGATATATAGTGCGGGAGCGACCCGGTGGGTTCCGCTGAACTTTCAGCGGTTTTCACCGTCGTTCCGGCGGGCGGCGTGCCAGCGGTGCTGGCGCCTCCTTGCCCCGGCGTGTGTCCTGTTGTTATCTAGCCTATCGGGTTCTGCTGTGTGGTGTGCGGGTGGGAGGTTTCGTTTGTGTAAATTCTCGCTCGTGCGCCTCGGTAACTGAGATTCTGGGCGGCGCCGGGGGTGACCCCTCCCCCGCTTTCCGCTGTGTGGGTGTAGGTTGTGCTCAGATACCTAGCAGATTGCCCAGATACCTAGCAGATGACGGCTCGCGGGGCGTGTTCGGGGTCGCCTTGCGATAATGGGGGTATGCTACATTCCGTTCTTCTCTCATCAGCTTCGCAGGCGCTACCCGCACAGGTGGCGCCCGCACAGATTCCTCTAGCGGCAAGCACACTGGTTGCTGCTGACCCCACCGGGCTTGAGTGGCTGCTACTTATTGCTGCCCCCATTGTTTTCTTGGTGTTGTATCTGGTCTGTCTTTTTGCGGTTGCGGTCTTTGGCCCGACCGTCATGAAGAATAACAAGACCGGTGGTGCGACCTACCTGCTGGACCGCCCCTCCCGAGTGGCGTTTAGGGTTCGCACTTTGGCGTTGTGGGCGCTGGTTGGTGCGTTTGTGGAGTTCATCTGGACCGGTTACACGGGCCGTTTGGGGTCGAGCGCGGCTATTCCGGTCATTATTTTTAGTTGGTCGTGGAAGTACACGTTCTTCTTCCTGCCGCTTCAGGTAATTCGTTCCTGGTACGTTCACGCAAGCCGCGGCAAGTATGATGCGCTGTCGGCTGAGGGTGCTCAGCGCCGTGAGAAGCTGAACCGTAAGAGCGCTTACGAGGTGTCGAAGATGATGCAGCGTAACCCGCAGCAGTTCGCCATGAATAAGGAGCTGCATACGCTGGCGCGCGGCCAGAAGATTGCGGGTGTGCGTCCGTTCCAGCACCTTGACGAAGCGGGCAAGAAGCGCCGCACGAACTATACGGTGGAGCTGGCTGTGGCGCTCATGCAGGCGCGTGCCATGAACCCCGGCAAGCTTCCGTCGGAGGCGTTCGGTGAGAGCATCCTGGGTATGGGTGTTGGCATTACGTCTGATCGGGCGGTGGAGCAGACCTGGCTGACGCTGTGCACCGAGCGCGTGAATGCGGTAGATGCGCCGAACTACCCGGATTCGCTGTACCCGGTGTCGGCTCGTTTTTCGCTGTTTACCACAATGTCGCTGTTGCAGCCGCTGATGGGTCGCCCCTACTCGCCGTTTACCGCTGAGGATGCGCGCCGTTTTGTTCCGCGTGATTTCTCGGCGGATACCGTGCTGCTAAAGACTGAGGAACTGGGCAAGAAGGCCCTGGCACAGAGCGCGATTTTCCGTCAGATTCACGAGCGTCTTCTGCCGCTGCATCAGCAGCAGCCTCAGCTCGTGGATCGCCGTGCCCTGGCCTATTGCGGTGCCCTACTGCTGAGCGTGGCGAAGGCTGAGGCGGAGAGCCAGCGTCTGACGAGCCAGGTTCTGGCGGCGGCGGCTTCGGAGCGCGGCATTCTCTCCTACGGCTTGTTCTCGCAGATTTCTGAGGATTATCAGCGCGTTCAGCGTCTGCTGAATCTGATGGTGAAGGCAACCAACGATGTTCAGCGTTTCATCAACGCTGTAGAGGGCCTGGTGCAGATGCATTCTGGTCCGGTTCAGCCTTCCGGCATTGCGTACGAGAAGGCGCAGATGGAGTACATTGCCGCTCTTCTGGACGTTATTGTCTTCTCCTCGCACGCCCCGCTTGCCGGTTCCATCCAGGCGTCCTACGCCCTGCTGAAGGCGGACTATGAGGCGTTCACGTTCAACACTTCGGATGAGCTGAGCCGCAGCTACTGGCTGCAGTACTCGAAGAACGCGGTGAGCGCCTGCGATACGGGCCTGTCTCAGGGGTATGAGGGTTTCTTCGGCTCTGATGATGCGGCGCGTAAGGCGTGGGAGTCCTACGCGGAGGACGTCGTGAAGGAAGTCTGCACCTACTCGGTTACCCAGGTCTACTGGGATGCCCTGGTGCAGCAGGCACTCATTCAGCGCGATTTGCCGCGTGAGTTTGAGGATGCGTCCCTCGCCATTCCGGAGATGATGAATAAGAACGCTGCTGCGTCGTTCCCGACCTACTACATTAACCTCATCTGGAACTAGGGACAGTTCCCTCGTGGTGAGCGGTACGCCAGGTTGGAGCCGCGCAGGGTTAGAATAGTCAGCATGACTACTGAGCGTTCTTCCGAGATCTCTTCGCCCTACGCGGCACAGCCTGCCGCTACCTCCGAGGCTGCTCCCGCGACTACTTCTGCATCGAAGCCTTTTGACCTGGATACCGTCAAGAAGGTGCGCACCGTTCACCTGGCGCAGGCTAAGGCGACCGGGCAGAAGTTCTCCATGCTGACCTGCTATGACGCTCTGACCGCGCAGATTTTTGATCGCGCGGGCATCGACATGCTGCTGGTGGGCGATTCTGCGGCGAATGTGGTGCTCGGTTACGAGTCGACCCTGACCATCACCCTGGATGAGATGATTCCGATGGTCGCGGCGGTTTCTCGCGGTGCCTCCCGCGCCATGGTGGTTGCTGACCTGCCATTCGGCTCCTATGAGCAGTCGCCGCAGCAGGCGGTTGCGAGCGCTGTTCGTCTGATGAAGGAGGGCGGCGCGCACGCGGTCAAGATTGAGGCAGATGCGTCGATGACCGAGTGGGTTCGTGCCCTGGTGCGTACCGGCATTCCGGTGGTGGCGCATGTTGGTTTCACCCCGCAGTCGGAGCATGCCCTGGGTGGTTTCCGCGTGCAGGGCCGCGGCGATGCGTCTGAGCGTGTTCGTGAGGATGCGGTGGCGCTGGCTGAGGCTGGCGCGTTCTGCGTGCTCATGGAGATGGTGACCGCTCAGACTGCGCAGCTGGTGGATGAGGCTGTGGGCACTGTGCCGACCATTGGTATTGGTGCCTCGAATGTGACCACCGGTCAGGTGCTGGTATGGCAGGACATGATGGGTGTTCGTTCCGGTCGCGTGCCGCGTTTTGTGAAGCAGTTTGCGCAGGTCGGTCAGGTCATGGAGGACGCTGCGCGTGCTTATCGTGAGCAGGTTCGTTCGGGTGAGTTCCCGGCGGCTGAGCACACTTTTGAGTAGGCTTTAGGCTGAGAAGAAAAGCTTGAGAAGAAAGACCCCCGTATCCGGTGCTCCGGGTGCGGGGGTCTTTTCGTCTCAGGCTGTATGTCTGTTGGGCGGCGTGCGCCTTGAGCGTGGCTGAGGGCGTTGGGCAAGGCTGAGGGTGCTCGTTCTTTAGAGCCAGCCGCCGTCCTTTTCCCAGGCGTCATTGCGTTCGCGGGCGCGGTCCATGGCGTGTGCCGCCTCCTCGTAGGTTTTGAAAGGGCCCCACAGGGAGGTGACGGCGCTCTGCTGGCCGCGTTCAACCTCGCCGGTGGACAGGTTGTACCAGTACTCTTCGGGGTGCGGGCTGGTGGCTTCAGTCGCGGAGTTCAGGGTCTTTTCGACCGCCGATTCGATGGCTTCGCTCAGGTGGTTTTTCTTCTCACTCATGGGTTCTCCTTCGACGGTGAGGGGTTGGTGTTTCTAGCTTCTCACGCGCGTAGGTTCGTGGCAATGAGTCGGGTGGAGCTTCTCACGGCGTTTCCCCTCCGCGGTCTTCCGCTTCTGCCTTCCACCCCGGCTTTCCACCCGCGCAGTTTTTGTCTCTAGCGTGCATGAAATTTTATTCACAATCTGGGAAAAAGGTACGGCTTGTGTATCCGCCGCTTTTTAGCGCCCCAGCAAGGGACACAACCCGCCCACGCCCGGTAAGATGAAACTATGTCTTCAACCAAAACGAATACTTCGCACAATCTTCCCGCAGAGCCCGGTCGAGCACCCGTGGGTTGTCTGACCCCCGGACGCATCACCCCCATGCGCCCGGTCCCCTCGCACATTGTTCGCCCCGAGTACGTGGGTAAGCCCACCGCCAACGAGGGTAACGATTCGAACATGTACACCCCCGAGGAAGTTGAGCGGGTTCGCGCAGCCGGCAAGATCGCGGCAGGCGCCATCGTTGAAGCATCCAAAATTTGCGTGCCCGGCACCACCACCGACAAGATTGACGTGCTGGTCCACGAGTACATTTGCGACCACGGCGCGTACCCCTCCACCGTGGATTACCGCGGCTACCCCAAGTCCGTGTGCACCTCCCTGAACGAGGTCATCTGCCACGGCATCCCGGACTCCACCGTGCTGGAGGACGGCGACATCCTCAACCTGGACGTCACCGCATACCTGGACGGCATGCACGGCGATACAAACAAGACCCTACTCGTCGGCAACGTGGACGAAGAGTCCCGCCTGCTGGTTGAGCGCACCGAAGAGTCCCTGAACCGTGCGATTAAGGCTGTGAAGCCGGGCCGCCAGATCAACGTGATTGGTCGCGTCATTGAGAAGTATGCGGCACGTTTCGGTTACGGCGTGGTTCGCGACTACACCGGTCACGGTGTGGGTCGTGAGTTCCACTCGGGCCTCATCATCCCCCACTACGATGCGGCACCCGCCTACGACACTGAGATCCGTGAGGGCATGATTTTCACGATCGAGCCCATGCTGACCCTCGGCACCATCGAATGGGACCTGTGGGATGACGACTGGACTGTGGTCACCCGCGACCGCAAGCGCACCGCGCAGTTCGAGCACACCCTCGTGGTGACCGCTGACGGCGCGGACATCCTGACCCTGCCCTAAGCGCAGCCCTCTGGGTTTCCTACTTGTGCAGGTATTGTGCAGGTACGAGCCCAGCACCTCACTTTTATATCAATTCACCCACTGACAAGCCCGCCCACTCCCCTAGGTTACACGGCAGTAGGCGGGGCGAAAGAGAGAGAAAACCATGAGCGAATACGCAGAACCCGGCGTCATCAACGAGCTGCCCGCCCCCACCCCCAAGGACCTGCAGATTGGTGTGGACATTGGAGGTACCGGCATTAAGGGCGGTATCGTCGACCTGCGCACCGGTAACCTCGTGTCCGACCGTTTCCGCATTGACACCCCCAAGCCTGCAACCCCCGAGGCTGTGGCTGAGGTTGTACGCCGCGTAGTGGATGAGCTGCAGGGCCGCGACCTGGCACCGGACCCCGAGTCCGCTGTCGGCATCGACTTCCCCGCAGTGGTGAAGAACGGCATGGTCTTCTCCGCAGCGAACGTGGACGACTCCTGGATCAACACCGACCTGGAACAGGTCATGAGCGAGGCTCTGGGCGGCCGCACCGTCTACGGCCTCAACGACGCTGACGCAGCCGGTCTGGCTGAGGCAACCTACGGCCAGGGCCGTAACCGTGACGGCCTGATCGCTGTCATCACCCTGGGCACCGGCATTGGCTCCGCCCTCATCAACGACGGCGTGCTGATCCCGAACACCGAGCTGGGCCACCTGGAGATCGACGGCCACAACGCCGAGTCTCAGGCTTCTGCCCGTGCCCGCGAGGTGCACGAGCTGTCCTGGAAGAAGTACGGCAAGCGCCTGTACCGCTACTTCGAGCACGTTCAGATGCTCTTCTCCCCCGACCTGTTCATCATCGGCGGCGGCATCTCCAAGAACCCGGAGAAGTTCATGCCCTACTTTGAGGACCAGATTCGTACCCCCATGGTCATGGCTGCCCTGCGTAACAACGCGGGTATTGTGGGTGCGGCACTGTGGGCTGGCGGCATGCTGCAGGAACGCAAGCGCCGCGGCGAAGCGTAAGGGTTTGCTTCCTGCTATCCGCCTCGGATAGCGCTTCACATACGTACGAAGGGACCGCCTTCCGAATCATTCGGAAGGCGGTCCCTTCTGTATGCCGCCGCTCATGTAGCGGCGGCCGAGCTCATTAGCTACTGGGTTAGCTAGTGGCTGTGCTAGTCAGTTACTGTGCTAGCTAGTTACTGGGCGATGCGGTCCTCACGCAGACGCGCAATCGCCTCCTCAAAGTCTTCAAGGTTCTCAAATGCCTGGTACACGCTCGCAAAACGCAGGTAGGCGACCGCGTCCAGCTTCGACAGCGGCTCCAGGATGGTCAGACCCACCTCGTGCGCGTTAATCTCTGCCAAACCGCGGGCACGAATCAGCTCCTCAACCTCCTGGGCGAGCTTCGCCAAATCGTCCTCACCCACGGGGCGGCCCTGGCATGCCTTACGCACGCCCGCGGCAATCTTCGAACGGTCGAAGGGCTCGGTCACGCCGGAACGCTTAATCACCGAAATGGTGGTGGTTTCAACGGTCGTGAAGCGGCGAGCGCAGGAGGTGCACTGGCGGCGGCGGCGAATTGCGGCGCCGTCATCGGTGGTGCGGGAATCCACCACGCGCGAGTCGGTGTGCTTGCAATAGGGGCAGTACATTGTTTCTCCTTGGCTGGGCACTAGCGCCCGCGTATACAGCGCTCAAGAATATTTATACCTATTCTACCGTGATATACAGCGGATACACCGTATGGTGTGAGTGAATATACGCTCAGGGTGGACTCTGCTATGCAGAATCCACCCTGTCATTCCCACCTTGCGGGGTTATATATGTTTAGCGTCGAATGCAGCTCGGACCGAAAATAGTCTTGATTTCACCGAAGAGGCTCGGGTTCGGTTCCACGCGCACGCTCGGGTCCAGCAACACCAGCTGCTCCTTATCGCGGGTACGCACGAGCATGCGCACATCCGCGGTGCCCTTGTGGTCGCGCAGGGTCTCCTTCAGCTCCTTTAGGTTCGCCTCGGTCACCAGGTACTCGGGTACCACGATGGTGATGGGTGCGGCGCGGCCGTCATCGCTGATTTCCAGGATCTGCAGTTCCTGCGCGCTCATGTTCACGCTACCGTCGTCGCGGCGCTGTACGCGGCCACGAATCGAGCAGATGAGGTCGTCCGCCAGGGCGGCGCCCATCGTCTCGTAGGCGCGGGAGAAGAACATGACCGTAATGGTTGCGCCCGAGGGGTCTTCCAGCTCCACGGAGGCGTACTGGTTACCGCTGGACTTGGCGATACGGCGCGAAACGCCGGTGAGCATACCCGCAATGGTGACGGTTTCGCCGTCGCGCACGTGCGAGTCTTCACCGATGATGTCGTGCACCGAATGGCTTGCAGCATCCGAGAGCGCACGCTCCAGACCACGCAGCGGGTGGTCCGAAACGTACAGGCCCAGCATGTCACGCTCAAAGTTCAGCTTCTCGCGGCGCTCCCAATCCGGAACATCCGGAATGGTCACGGTCAGCTCATCACCCAGGGCATCATCCATGCCGAGGGAACCGAAGAGGTCGAACTGGCCCGCCGCTTCCTTACGCTTGACCGCCACGGCCGCGTCCACTGCCGCCTCGTGAATGAGGGACAGCGAACGGCGCGTGTGGCCCAGGTCGTCGAAAGCGCCCGCCTTAATGAGCGACTCGATGGTGCGCTTATTGCACACCTGCAGCGGCACCTTCTTCAGGAAGTCGTTGAAGGACTCGTAGCGGCCCTTCTCTTCGCGGGCAGCAATCATGCCTTCGACCACGTTCGCGCCCACGTTACGGATCGCGCCCATACCGAAGCGGATATCGTCACCGACAGGGGCGAAGGTCAGGGTGGACTCGTTCACGTCCGGTGCGAGCACGGTAATGCCCATGGCGCGGCACTCATTCAGGTACAGCGCGAGCTTGTCCTTGTTATCGCCCACGCTGGTCAACAGCGCAGCCATGTACTCCTGCGGGTAATGCGCCTTCAGGTACGCCGTCCAGTAGGACACCAGACCGTACGCAGCCGTGTGCGCCTTGTTGAACGCGTAGTCAGAGAACGGCAGCAGAATATCCCAGAGCGCCTTAATAGCGCCCTCAGAGTAGCCGTTAGAAATCATGCCGTCGTGGAAGGTAGCGTACTGCTTATCCAGCTCCGCCTTCTTCTTCTTACCCATCGCACGGCGCAGCAGGTCTGCCTCACCCAGAGTGTAGTTCGCGACCTTCTGAGCAATCGCCATAACCTGCTCCTGATACACGATCAGGCCGTAGGTGGTGTCCAGAATATCCTTCAGCGGCTCTTCCAGCTCAGGGTGAATCGGCTCAATCTCCTGCTTACCGTTCTTACGCAGAGCGTAGTTGGTATGCGAGTTCGCGCCCATCGGGCCCGGACGGTACAGCGCCAACACTGCCGAAATGTGCTCGAATTCCTCAGGCTCCATGAGCTTGAGCAGCGAGCGCATCGGGCCGCCGTCGAGCTGGAACACGCCGAGGGTGTCACCGCGCGCCAGCAGACGGTACGATTCCGGATCGTCCAAAGACAGGGATTCCAGGTCCAGGTCGATGCCTCGGTTGACCTTAATGTTCTCCACCGCATCGGAGATGATGGTGAGGTTACGCAGACCCAAGAAGTCCATCTTGATCAGGCCCAGGCCCTCACAGGTGGGGTAATCGAACTGGGTGATGACCTGGCCGTCCGCCTCGCGGCGCATCACGGGGATGACGTCCACGAGGTCCTTGCTGGACATAATCACGCCCGCAGCGTGCACACCCCACTGACGCTTCAGACCCTCCAGGCCCTTCGCTGTCTCGAACACCTGGCCGTAAATCTTATCGACCGGGTCCTCAATGAGGGCGCGCAAATCTGCCGCCTCGGCGTAACGCTTATCCTCTTCGTTGTACACGTTCGCCAGGGCGATGTTCTTACCCATGACGTCCGGCGGCATCGCCTTGGTGAGGCGCTCACCCACCGAGTACGGCTGATCCATCACGCGGGAGGCGTCCTTGAGCGCCTGCTTCGCCTTAATGGTGCCGAAGGTGACGATCTGTGCGACCTTCTCTTCACCGTACTTTTCGGTCACGTAGTCGATGACTTCGCCGCGGCGACGATCGTCAAAGTCCACATCGAAGTCGGGCATGGAGACGCGGTCGGGGTTGAGGAATCGCTCGAAGATCAGGTCGTGGTCGAGCGGGTTCAGGTCGGTAATACGCATCGCGTACGCGACCATGGAGCCTGCACCGGAGCCGCGGCCGGGGCCCACGCGAATACCGTTGCGCTTAGCCCAGTTGATAAAGTCGGCGACCACGAGGAAGTAGCCGGGGAAGCCCATGGAGGTAATAACCCCCACCTCGTATTCTGCCTGCTTCCGCACAGCGTCGGGAACGCCCTGCGGGAAGCGGTAGTGCAGGCCCTTCTCAACCTCCTTCACGAACCAGGATTCCTCGTTTTCGCCCTCGGGCACGGGGAAGTTCGGCATGTAGTTCGCCTTGGTGTTGAACTCCACGTTGCAGCGTTCAGCGATTTCGAGGGTGTTCTCACACGCGCCGGGAATGTCACCGAACAGGGCGTACATTTCTTCTGCCGAGCGCAGGTAGAAGTTATCCGCGTCGAACTTGAAGCGCTTGGGGTCGGTGAGGGTCGAGCCGGACTGCACGCACAGCAGCGCCGCGTGGGCGGTGTGGTCTTCCTGGCGGGTGTAGTGCAGGTCGTTGGTGGCGACGAAGGGCAGGTTCAGCTTCTTGGCGAGACGGTGCAGATCCTCCTGGACGTTGCGTTCAATGTCCAGGCCGTGGTCCATGACCTCGCAGTAGAAGTTGTCCTTGCCGAAAATATCGCGGAATTCGCTCGCCGCCTGGACTGCCTCGTCGAACTGGCCCAGGCGCAGGCGCGTCTGAACCTCACCGGAGGGGCAGCCGGTGGTGGCAATTAGACCCTTCGAGTAGGTCTGCAGCACCTCACGGTCCATACGGGGCTTGTACAGCTGACCTTCCAGCGACGCAATCGAGGAGGCGCGGAACAGGTTGTGCATGCCCTCGGTGGTTTCAGCCCACATGGTCATGTGGGTGTACGCGCCACCACCGGAAACGTCATCGCGGGAGCCATCGCCCCAGCGCACACGCGAACGGTCGGTGCGGTGCGTGCCGGGGGTCAGGTACGCCTCCACACCAATGATGGGCTTGATGTCGTGCGCTTTAGCCTGGCGCCAGAAGTCGAAGGCACCAAAGAGGAAGCCGTGGTCACTGGTCGCCATGGACTTCATGCCGAGTTCTTTAGCGTAGGTGAACAGGTCACCCAGGCGCGCGGCACCGTCGAGCATGGAGTACTCGGTGTGCACGTGCAGGTGAGTAAATTCTTTGGTTGCCACGGGAATCTCCTGGAGGTGTGGGCTGGAGGATGGGCGGTGAATGTGAAGCTGTATGCGGCAGCCAGCGGGCGGCTATAGTTGCCGAGCTGTCTAGCCGAGCTGAACTTTGCCCTCGCGCAGAGCGGTCAGCGCATAGGACAGGTCGAGCGGGTACTCGCTGGTGAAGGTCACGCGCTCTCCGGTACCGGGGTGGTCGAAGCCCAGGCGGTGCGCGTGCAGCCACTGTCGGGTCAGACCCAGTTCGGCGCTAAAGCGCGGGTCGGCGCCGTAGGTCAGGTCGCCGCAGCAGGGGTGGCGCAGCGCAGAGAAGTGCACACGAATCTGGTGGGTGCGTCCGGTTTCTAGGTGCACCTCTACCAGGGATGCGGGACCGAAAGCTTCGAGCACATCGTAGTGGGTGATGGAGTTGCGTCCGTCTTCGACCACTGCGAACTTCCATTCGTTGCCGGGGTGGCGACCGATGGGTGCGTCGATGGTGCCGCGCAGCGGGTCGGGCAGACCCTGCACGAGGGTGTGGTAGACCTTGTCCACGGTGCGTTCCTTGAAGGCTCGCTTGAGTTCGGTGTAAGCGCGTTCGCTACGGGCTACGACCATCAGGCCGCTGGTGCCCACGTCCAGGCGGTGCACAATGCCCTGGCGTTCTGCCGCGCCGGAGGTAGCAACCGAAATGCCCTCGCCCATGAGCGCGGAGATGACGGTGGGGCCGTGCCAGCCGGGTGAGGGGTGTGCCGCCACGCCTGCGGGCTTGTCCACCACAACGATGTCCTCGTCCAGGTGCACGATGCGGAAGCCATCCACCTTTTCGGGGCGGATGTCCGCCAGATCGCGCGGTGCGGGTGCATCCACGACGACCTCGTCCCCTGCGGAAAGCTTGTAGGACTTGCCGATTTTCACGGCCTTGCCGTTGTTGGTCACGGTCACATGGCCGTCACGAATCCACCCGGAGGTGCGGGTGCGCGGCGCGTCGAGGGCACCGGCAAGCGCGGCGTCCAGACGCATACCGGCGAGCGCGCCTTCAACGGTGAATTCGGCGCGGATGCGTGCCGTATCTTCGGCGGCGTTGGTGGTTTCGCTCATGCGGCTCTCCTTCGGGTGGTGTTTGCTTAGGTTGTCTGTGTGAGGGGTTGTCTGTGTGAGAACGTCTTAGTAGGCACGTGTGTCGGCAACGTAACCGTCGGCGCGTATGCCGGAACGGGGAGCTACTTGGCGCTCTTCTCTGCCGCATTCTTGTCGTCAGCCTGCACACGGGTTCCGTTGAGGTTCAGGCCCTTGAAGTTCAGCAGAACGATGAACGCCATGCACACGCAGATTGCGGAGTCTGCAATATTGAAAATCGCGAAGTTCGGCACGGAAATAAAATCAACCACGTGACCGGAACCGAAGCCGGGCTCACGGAAGAGACGGTCAAAAAGGTTGCCGCAGATACCGCCGAGCAGACCGCCCAGCGCGAGGGTCCAGGACAGGGCGCGGGTGCGGCGCAGCAGGTACAGCACCACGGCTGCGGCGGCAACCATGACGAGCGTGAAAATCCAGGTGACGTTCTCGCCCATGCTGAATGCGGCACCGGAGTTACGAATCGAGTACCACCACAGTAGCCCGTCAATAACGGTGATGCGCTCCCCCAACTGCATCTGGGTGACGACCAGGTATTTGGTGCCCTGGTCGATAGCGAACACGACGGCGGCAAGCACGAGCGCGAGGATGCTCGCAGAGCGAGCCGAGAGGATGCGCACGCGGCGTCCGTCAGCCTTTGTAGCGGTGTGTGAGACTGAGGATTCAGCAGTCTTGGGGGTGTTGGTCATAGCTCTCCTCTAGTCTGTGCCGGTTGCTACGCGCCCGAACGCAAACCTGGTGCGGTACCGTTCGATAGTGCCCCTCTAGCTTAGCAAATCGGGGTAGTGCATCGAGTATTCGGCGGTGATGTGGCGGGTGCTCTCCCCCGCTTCTCATCCTGTGTTCTCAAGCCGGGCGGAGCAGGTATGAGAATACCGCCCGGTTCTCTCCATCTTCCCCGGTGAATAGCGGTGGAAGAGAAAGAATCCGGGCGGCATACGCCTCAAAGCGTCGTTAGCTCATTCAAGCGAACTGATTTATGCGGAAGCCTCAATGGACTTGAGGTTCTTCAGCTCCTGAACCTGTGCATCCAGGTGCTGCAGCAGCTTGGAGCGGTAGCGGCTCTCGAAGCCGCGCAGAGCCTCAACAGCGATCTCCAGTTCTTCCTTCTCGTCGGTGAGGCGAGAGAGAACCTCTTCGCGCTGCTGCTGAGCTTCGCTCACCATAGCGTCTGCCTTCCTCTCTGCCTCTTCAATCAGTTCAGCCTTAGCCTTCTCGCCCTGTGCCACGTAGTCGTCGTGAACCTTCTGTGCCATAGCAAGCAGTGCTGCTGCATCCTGAGGTGCTGCTGCCGGCGCTGCCGAGGACTGTGCGGGTGCCACAGCCGCTGCGGGGGAATCGGGAGCGTTTGCGGAGAGCTGCTCGACCTGACGCTCCAGAGCGTCACGCTCGGAGTACAGTGCGCGCAGTTCGACAACGAGCTCGTCCAGGAAGTCGTCGACCTCGTTGCGGTCGTAACCGGACTCTTCGGTGACGATCTTGAAGCTCTTAGTGATCAGGTCTTCGGGGGTGATTGCCATGGGCTTCTCCTCTGGGTATCCCTACGGGGTTTGGTGGTGATGTTGAGTGCCGCGGATTCACCAGCCAGATAGGGCGTGGCCCCAATATTTTAGGGTCCCGATGATTCAGGGCATGGTTATGCCGCGATGCAGTCGTTGGCACCAATTCTACTATTCTTTGGTTTCTGTGCCCGGTTATACGTCGGTTGAATCGTAAAATATTCGCTCGGCGCAAGGGTGGGATTCACCACGCGCTGCGTTTATCCCTATCCCCGCCGTAATCAAGCTCGATATCTGCTCGCGGGTGCATTTCGCATGATTCGACGCCGGCTGTATTCGTCTATCCCCCCTCGCGGGAGGTTCTTCTCGGCCCAGAAATTGGGTACAGAAAACCCCGCCAGCACGTCATCCCATGTCAGGATGCCAAGCGCAAGCGGGGCTCTCATGCCTAGTTCTCGTATCTCTCCGATGGAGGGGCCACATTAGGACAGCTTCGCGGTAATCGTCGTCATGATGTTCAGCAGGAAAGACAGCAGAACAATCAGAATCAGAAAACCGGTATCCAACGCAACGTTACCCACACGCACCGGCGGAATCAGACGACGCAACAGGTTCATCGGCCAGTCCGTCACCGCGTACACGCCGCTAGCGAAGAGCAGAACGATGCCCTTCGGGCGCCATCCCGGAGCGAACATGCGTACCCAGTCAAAGAGCATGCGCAGCAGCATGGAGACGTAGAGAACGTACAGAATAATCGTAATGAGGGCGAAAATATAACCCATCTATCAGTCCTTAGCCCTGGTCGAAGGGGAATTCGCCGTCGGTCTCAAAGCCGGCGGGAACCTCGGAGTTAGCCACGCCCAGAACCTCCAGGTTGGAGGGGGTCAGCAGGAACACCTTAGCGGTGACGCGCTCAATGCGGCCCTCCAGTGCGAATGCCAGACCGGATGCGAAGTCCACCAGGCGCTTTGCGTCTGCGTCAGGCATTTCTTCCACGTTCATAATCACGGGGATGTTCTCGCGGAATGCCTCACCAATGATCTTTGCGTCATTGTAGGAGCGGGGGTGGATAGTGGTGATACGACGCAATTCGTCCTCTTCTTCCTCGTAACCGTAGGTGTATCCGTTGGTTTCTTCGGGCGCGTAGCCCTGTTCGTAGTAGCCGTCGTTGGAGTACGTATCGGCGTACTGCTCGGTGTATTCGGTATTCGGCACCGGGGTGTCCTCCCAATTGTCTGCGCTGGCGTCGTCCCAAGTCTGTTCGGTTTCCGCCAGATCAGCTGTGGTTTCAGGTGTATGAGCGGTGGCGTGTGCCGCTGCATCTACGGTTGCTCGTCCGTCGGCAGGTTCTTCTGCGTCCAGATACTCGGTTTCTGTACCGTCATCGTAGCTATCAGCCTGCAGGTACTCTTCCTGTTCAGTATAGGCGGGTTCGTCCTGTAGGTGGTAGGTTTCGCTCTGCGACTCGGCATCGCTGTACTGTGCCGAGCCGGGCAGCGCTGAGAGCCTGTTAGAGCTATCGGTCTTCTGCGCTGTAGCAGCCTGCCCTGCGGAGGCGTTCGCCTCCTTGGGGGTGTCAGCCTGCACAGCCTGCGGGGATTCTTCCGGCGTCGCCTCGGCGTCCTGGTATCGTTCCAGGCCGAGGAAACCCGCCAGACGGCTTTGCTTCGCCATGATTCTCTCGCTGTTCTTTGCTTGTGGTGTACAGGGTCTGCCGTGGTGCTTCGTCAGAAGGTGTGTGCGTGACGGTACGTCATGCACCGGCATGTATATATTACCAGCGCCCACCCCGCGCGGGCGGTCAAGGGCACCGATGATTATGCCGCCGAACAGCAGGCCCGGAACTATAACCTTTGAAGGGCCGCGGTTGAATAGGGCTTAGAGCGCCGGGCGCTTACCCATAATGTCGCTACCCACACGCACGCAGGTTGAACCCCAACGCACCGCCGCCTCCAGGTCCCCGCTCATGCCGGCGGAAATCTCGGTCGCGTGCGGCACCTGCTCACGCACCAGAGACGCCAAGCCATACAGCTTCTCGAACGCCTCATCCGGGTTCATGCCCAGCGGCGCCACCGCCATCACGCCACCGCAACACAGGTGCTCGTGGTTCTCGATGCGCTCCACCAGCTCCAGCAGCTCGGATGCGCTCGTACCGCCGCGCGCGCCCTCGGCAGCGTGGCCAGCGGTCGCGACCTCCGCCAGGGACACCTGCACCAGGCAGGTCAGCGCACCCTGCTCCGCCGCAGCGGGTGCGGGCGCCTCCCCCGCCTCAAAGCGGGAGAGCTGGTTCGCGTACGCCTTCGCCAGAGCGTCCGCCAGGGAGGGGCGATCCACCGAATGCACGCTGGAGGCGTACTTGACCACGGACTTCGCCTTATTCGTCTGCAACTGGCCGATAAACGCCCAGTGCGGGGGCTGCACCTCACGCTGGGCGCAGTAGGCGGCAAGCTCACGAGCCTTCGCGCTCGCCTCCTGGTCACGGTTCTCACCGAAGAGGGTCACTCCCCCATCCAGCAGCGCCGCCGCGTCGGAGGCGGGGAAGAACTTCGTGACCGTCACCAGCTGCACCGGGGCGCTCACCTCGGTACGCACGGCGCTATGGTCCTGTTCTGCGGCGCGGATACGCTCAAGCACGCGGCGGTAGTTCTGCAACAGCTGCTCGGCACGTTCGGGAGTGTACTGCAGGCTCTCTTCTACGTTCATTTCAGACATCTTCTCTCCTTCAGCGGCTCTCTATCTTTAGCGGCTCTGTCTTTAGCGGCTCTGTCTTTAGCAGCTCTAGGCGGCGGGCTCCGCCGTCTTCTCAAGCCACACCAGACCCGCGATACGGCCCGGCTTCTCACCGCGGTTCGTGAACCCGCGATGCGAATACACCTCGGGCTCCTCAAAGGTGCACTGCGCACAGTCCATGCTCACCTGCACGCCAGCCTCCTCCAGCACGGCGCGGGCACCGGCGGGCAGGTCCAGGCCGGGGGTCTGCTGGCTGGTCACCGAATGCACCTGCGGAATCAGTTCGGTGGACTCGGTGCGCATCGCCTCGGGCACCTCGTAGCAGCTACCGCAAATGCTCGGACCCAGCCAGGCGGTAATTTTCTCCGCACCGAGCTGACGCATCCGCTGCACGGTCTGCTGAAGCACGCCATCAAGCAGGCCGCGGCGGCCAGCGTGAGCCACCGCCAGGATTGGTTGCCAGTTCGCGACCCGCTCACCCACCAGCACCACGGGAATGCAGTCCGCCACCATAATCGCCAGGGGCACGCCCTCACTGCTAATCGCCGCATCGGCGACCGGGGAGTTCTCCAGCACCGCGCGGGCACGCTCAGCGGTACGCTCCTCGGGTGCACCGGGCGCGTAGGATTCCACCGCGTAGTCTTCCGGGTAGGCAATCTGCACGCCGTGCACCTGGTTCAGGTAGAAGAACGGCTCGGTACCCAGCGCCTCCTCCAACGCGGCACGGTGGTTGAGGGTGCGCACCAGGGAGGCATCCATACCGCCGCCGAGCTCATCGTCCACATGCAGGCCCAGGTTGCCCGCCGCGCGGGAGGTGAAACCCACCCGCACACGCCAGGGACCCAGGGTGCGGGTATCGGCAGAGGCAAGTAGCGAAGTTTTGGGGTTATCGCTCATCTTCTATTCCTTCATCAGATGTCAGCAGGTATAACGGCGGGTATAGCAAAGGGGAGCCGAGAACAGCACAATGTGCGTGTTTCTCAGCTCCCCTATAGCTTCATAAGACTCTCAGCCGTGCAACGCCTATGCGTTCACAGCCGGGCAGACTACTTCAGGAAGTCAGGGACATCCAGGGTGTCGCGGCGAGCCGGAGCTTCCTCTACAACCGGGGGAAGGTCAACGTCGAAGCCAGCAGCGCCGGTGGAAGCCGGAGCAGCAGCGGGTGCGTTGTAGCCGTAGCCGTTAGCAGCCGGAGCGGTGGAGCCGCCGAAGGATGCCTGGGTGCGCTGAGCCTGAGTAGCCGCAGCAGTGGAAGCGTTGGAGTTGGTCTCCGGGTTTACTGCGTCGAAGCCAGCAGCAATCACGGTCACGCGAGCCTCATCGCCCAGTGCGTCGTCAATAACCGCACCGAAGATGATGTTTGCGTCGGGGTGAGCAACTTCCTGAACCAGGCGTGCAGCCTCGTTGATCTCGAACAGACCCAAATCGGAGCCACCCTGAATGGACAGCAGAACGCCGTGCGCACCGTCGATGGATGCTTCCAGCAGCGGCGAAGCGATAGCCAGCTCAGCTGCCTTCACTGCGCGGTCCTCACCGGATGCCGAGCCGATACCCATCAGAGCCGAGCCTGCACCCTGCATGACGGACTTAACGTCAGCGAAGTCAAGGTTGATCAGGCCGGGGGTGGTGATCAGGTCGGTAATGCCCTGCACACCGGAGAGCAGAACCTGGTCAGCGGACTTGAATGCGTCCAGCATGGAGACGTTGCGATCCGAAATCGACAGCAGTCGGTCGTTCGGAATAACGATCAGGGTATCAACCTCATCGCGCAGAGCAGCGATACCGGTCTCAGCCTGGTTGGAGCGGCGACGGCCTTCGAAGGTGAAGGGGCGGGTCACCACACCAATGGTCAGAGCGCCGAGGGAGCGGGCAATACGTGCCACGACGGGTGCGCCACCGGTACCGGTGCCACCGCCCTCACCTGCGGTCACAAAGACCATGTCTGCGCCCTTGAGGACTTCCTCAATTTCCTGCGCGTGATCCTCGGCTGCCTGACGGCCAACCTCGGGGTTTGCGCCCGCGCCAAGACCGCGGGTCAGCTCACGACCAACGTCCAGCTTAACGTCTGCATCGGACATCAGCAGAGCCTGAGCGTCAGTGTTGATAGCAATGAACTCAACGCCGCGCAGACCAACCTCAATCATGCGGTTGACTGCGTTGACGCCACCGCCGCCGATACCAACGACCTTGATGACTGCCAAGTAGTTCTGGGGAGTTCCAGCGTCCATGTATTCCTCGATTGTTCCGTGTTCCAGCTTCGGAAGACCCGCAGCTTAATCTAAGCCTGAAGGTTTCCTCTAAAGAATGACTTTATCTGCTAGGATACCAAACTGTTTTTGTCGGTTCCTAGTCACACAGCGCAATTACCCCCTCTTTTTGCGGATTTCACACAAAAAGGGAGGATAAAGCGCCTGAATGGTTCCCCTAACGGGTCACCGGTACGCGCGGGGCAGACACGTCATAGACGGTCACCTTCTGCGTCTGTGCCTCGGAAGATTTCTCCTCCTGAGCACGCTTGGCAATAGCCTGGCGCAGGGAGAGCAGGACCTTAGCCTTCAACTCGCTCTCTTCAGCGGTTCCCCACTGCACCGTAGTATTATCCCTCAAGGTTAGAGTGATACTTGAGGTTGACGTAGCGCCGGCTTCCTTAACCTGAGCTAGAAGCTCAGAGGGCATCGCCGAAAGCGCGGTAGAAATAGTGCGGAACTCAGCCGAAGTCTGCGGGTCATCACCGCTGAAACGAACCAGCGGCACCGACGTATCGGGCTGAGTTGCCGACTCCAGAAGGCTCACACCATCGCTATCAACAGTATGGTACGTATCGCCCTGCTTCACAACCGCAACCGCGGTACGCTCCTTCAGAGTCACCACCAGCTCATGCGGCGGACGGCTCTCCACCTGCACGCTACGAATCACATTATCCTGCCCGAGCAGCTCACGCACCTTCTTCTCATCGATGCGAGTGAGCGGAACACCGCGCAGAGGCTCAAGCTTCTGCTCCACCTGGGTGGTTTCCAGCAGGGACGCGCCGCGCACCGTAATCTTCTGAGTCGCCAACAGGGGCGAGAAGAAGACCAGCACCACATACAGCACCGCGATAATAGCCAGTGCCGAAGCGGTGTACAGCAACTTACGGGCACGAGTCAGAGGCGCACGCTCCTTACGGGGGCGCTCCTCAGCACGCAGACCGTCCAGACCCGGATCCTGACGCAGACGCTCACGGTGAGCCTGACGGCTCGCACGCTCGCGCTCCTTCTCAATCTCCGCTGCACGCTGCTGCTCACGCTCGGCACGCCAACGACCAAAACGGCTCGCGGGACGAGGCTCTTCAACAGCCTTCTCCCCCGCCTTATCGGCGCTTTCTTCAGCTTTCTGAGCGGCAGACTCTTCGCGAGATTCAGCAGAATCGGCAGAAGACTTCTTATCAGAACTCTTCTGAGCAGCCTTCTGATCGGCTACTTCCTTTTCTGCGCTCTTCACCGACTGCGAGGATGCAGTCTGAGCAGATGCACCCTTGGCGGATGAAGTCTTCGACGAAGAATCCTCAAACGCCTCAACATCAAACAGCTCGGGCGCATGCTCAACCTCAGACACGGTACGACCGGTCATCAGCGCAGAACGCACCGAATCCTTCAAAGACTGTGCTGAAGAATGAACCGCCGCAGCGCTCTTGGACGCCGAAGAATCAGCACCGTTCTGACTGGGCGACTTATGCACCACCGGCTTACGCGGCATGTGTCGCACGGAGCTCGAAGACTGAGTAGCGGAAGGCTGATTAGCGGCAGACTGCGCACCAGAAGGCTGAGCAGAAGCCTCCGAGGATGCAACCTCGACAGGCTTCACGGCGTCCACAGACTTCATAGCTTCCGAGGGCTTTGCAGTCCCAGTAGCTTCTGCGCTCTTCACAACCTGAGGCTGGGTGGCCTGCGGCTGAGTCAGCTGAGACTGCGCAGATTCAGCCTGCACAGACTCAGATTTCTTAGCCTCAACCTGCGCATTCTCAGCTACCTGCTGGGCGCGCAAACGAGCACGCGAACGCGGAGCCTTCGGCGCGCGCGAGGAGGAATGCCCCTCCGAAGAGAGACCAGAACTCATCGGCACAGCCTAAGCCTCCGACTTCTTCGACTCGCCACCGTGACGGATTTCCAGGGACTCCAGCAGACGCGCACCCAAAGCGGTCACATCGCCAGCGCCAACGGTCATCACAATATCGCCAGCCTGAGCGCAGGTCACAATATCCTCAATAGCGTCCTCAGCGGTAGCGTAACGAACCTCAGAGAAACCAGCACCGGTAATCAGCTCACTAGTCACACCCTCAATCGGCAGCTCACGAGCCGGGTAAATATCCAGCACATGAGCACGGTCAGCCATCGACAGAGCCTCAGCGAACTCCTTCGCGAACTCGCGAGTACGAGAGAACAGATGCGGCTGGAAAATCACGTACAGGTTGTGGCCATCAGCCACGGTACGACCGGTCTCCAGAGCGCGGAACACCTCGGTCGGGTGGTGCGCATAGTCATCAAAGACCTTCACGCCCGCAACCTCACCACGCAGGGTGAAGCGGCGGTCAGCACCCACAAACTCAGCCAGAGCGCGAGCAATATCGGCAGCCTCGTAACCAGAAATCAACGCCGACGCAAAAGCAGCCGAAGCGTTCAACTGGTTATGAATACCCGGCACCTTCAGCGCAAGATCCTGCTCGCCTTCATAACGCACACCGCGGCACTCAAAAGACCAGGACAGATGCGAAGAAGAGGAAGAACCCGCACTGGTAATCTCGCTAATGCGCAGGTCAGCATCCTCAGACTCACCGTAGGTCACCACGGGCACACCCGCCGCACGAGAACGAGCCGCCAAATCAGCCGCACCCGCATCATCAGCGCAGGTCACCACAACACCGTTAGGAGACAGCGAACCCACAAAACGGTTGAACGCCTCAAAGACACGCTCATCGGTCTCATAGAAATCCAGGTGGTCCGGCTCAACGTTCGTCACCACAGCAATAGCCGGGCGGTAACGCACAAACGAGCCGTCCGATTCATCAGCCTCAGCCACAAAAATCGACTCCGGGCCCTGAGCACCCAGGTGAGCGTTCGTGCCGCGACCAGCAATCACGGTGCCCACCGCAAACGACGGGTCAGCACCCAGCTGATCAAACATCACAGAAATCATCGAGCTGGTCGTGCTCTTACCGTGAGTACCGGCAACAGCAACCACCTGAGACTCACCCATCACAGCGGCAAGCGCCTCAGAACGATGCAGCACACGCAGACCCTGCGCACGAGCGGCAACAAGCTCCGGGTTATCCTCACGAATCGCAGTAGAAATCACCACGGTATCAACATCCACAATATTCTCAGCCTGCTGAGGAACACCCACACGAGCACCCGCAGCACGCAAAGACTCAATAGTAGCCGACTCCGCACGGTCAGAACCGCTCACCGTCACACCAGCCTGCAGCATCAGAGCGGCAATAGCGCTCATACCCGCGCCACCAATACCGATGAAGTGCACACGGCCCAACTCGCTCATCTTCGCACGCTCAGGGAACGGCGGGTTCAGCGGTGCAGGCAACACCATCTCAAGATTCATCAATTCAGTCATTACTTCTCAGCTGCCTTCAATACTGCTTCAGCCATAACGCTCGCCGCGTCACGGATACCAAGTTCATACGCCGCAGCGCCCATGCGCTCCAGCTCCTCCGGATTCGCCATAAGAGCCGGAATCTCACGGGCGAACCACTCACCGGTGACCTCTGCATCCTTCACCAGCAGAGCCGCAGACGACTCCACCAGAGAACGAGCATTCAGAGCCTGCTCACCATTACCAATAGGAAGCGGCACAAAAATCGCGGGAACACCCACAGCGGCAACCTCACTGACGGTCGCCGCACCCGAACGCACCAGCAGAAGATCAGCGGCAGCATACACATCCTGCATGCCGTTGCTGAACTCAATCTGACGGTAATTCGGCGCACTCAGCGGCTCACCATTCTCATCCAGAACAGCCTTACCCTTACCGGTAATGTGCAGAATCTGGAAGTCCCACTCCGCAAAGTGGTCACGGCACGCCGCCACCGCATTATTCAGACTCAACGCACCCAACGAACCGCCGGTCACAATCACGGTCGGCTTCTGCGGGTTCAGGCCCAGGTTACGGCGAGCCTTCGAACGGTGCGCCTCACGGTTCAGGTAGGCAATCTCATCCTTCATCGGCATACCCACCAGGGTCGCGCGCGGGAAAGGAGTATTAGGGAACGCCACACCGGTGAACTTCGCAAACGTGCCACCCAGGCGGTTCGCCAAACCGGGCTTCGCGTTCGCCTCATGAATCACCACGGGAATCTTAGCGCTCAACGCCGACAGATACGCCGGCGGGCACACGTAGCCGCCCACGCCAACAACCACGTCTGCATCTGCTTCTTTGAGGATGCGGCGGGTCTTCGACAGGCCACCAAAGAACTTAGCGGGGAAAGCCAAAGCGGCACGGTTAATGCTACGAGGGAACGCTGCACGAGGAATGAACTCAATATCGAAACCAGCTGCCGGAACCAGCTCGGCTTCCATCTTATCCGCAGTGCCCAGCATCAGAATCTTAGCGTTCGGTTCAAGATCACGAACCGCACGCGCAATCGCGAGCATCGGATTAATATGACCGGCGGTGCCACCACCGGCGAAGACTATAGAGGGCGCCTTCTTCGTCATAGGTCTTTCTCCCAACACATCGGTACAGCATCATTTTACGCTATCGCACCTGTTCAAAAGAGCGCCCCCGCCATTGAGCTACAACTCAACAGCGAGGGCTTTATCTTATATTCAGCACATATTCATCACGGGTAGAGGTGCGAACCGCAGCTCACTTCCCCGATTGCCAGCCCCCGATATGCAGGCTTCGCGGAGCGGGTTCCGCGGGGTTTAGCCCTGCTTGCGGGTGCCGCGCTGAGCCGAGTTCCGAGCCGCGCCCTGAGCCGGACGCTGCTGAGCGCTGTTCTTCGGAGCACCCTTGGCCTGAGTACCCTTTGCCTGAGTGCCCTGTCGCGGCGCTGCCTGACGTTGAGCGCCCTGTCGAGGATTACCCTGTCGCTGGGCACGACGCTGACGGTCCTCAGGATGCAACGGCTGCAGACCCGCAGGTAGCGAGCCCGACGGACGGTGCTGTGCGCTACGGGGCTGAGCAGCACGAGGCTGTTGCACTCGCTTCTGAGCAGCAGGTTTCTGAGCGGTACGGGGCTGAGCGGCGCGCTGCTGTACAGCTTGCTTCGGAGCCGCGGGCTTCGCAGCGGTAGCTTTCTGAGCGGGACGAGCCTGAGCGGGCTTACCCTGAGCAGTCCGCTTCTGCGCAGGCTGTCCGTCAGCAACACGCGACTGCTGACCGGTACGCGGCTGAGCGGGAGCCTTCTGCGGAGCTGCCTTCTTCGGTGCAGGCTTCTGCGAGGCCTTCTGCTTCTGAGCTTCAGCCTTCTGCTCCGCCTTCACACGGGCAGCTTCCTCACGAGCCAGACGTGCCTCCTCACGAGCACGACGAGCCTCTTCTCGAGCCTGCGCCGCCTCCCGGCGAGCCTGTTCCTCCTCGCGACGAGCCTGCTCCCGAGCCTGGCGCTCCTGCTCCTTCCGCTGCTCACGAGCTATACGAGACAACTCACGCTGCTGATCCGGCGCAAAACCCAACCAGCGGCGCAACGTACTCTCCGGACCGAAAACAACCTTCAAAGGATTATGTTCCTTCAACAGGTGGCCACCAGCAGCCGCACGAGCAGCCTCTTCCTGATTCAGCACATCCTGCAACGGCGTACGACGCTGCCATTCAGCATTCTCACGACGAACCTCACGCGCGCTCTGGGTCTCAATATTCGACGGTTTCGTCGCGCCACGCAACGGAGTCTGCCGCGCAAACGCCAACAACAAACCCGCCGCAAACAACGAGGACAACAGCGACGAACCACCATAGGAGACAAACGGCAAAGGCACACCAATCACCGGCAAAATACGGGACACCATGCCCATATTGATAATCGCCTGAGAGGTCAACCAAATCATGATGCCGCCCGTAGCCAAACGCACCAGCGGATCAGTAGTACGCAGCATAATACGAACCGCGCAGTACACCAGGCCCACATACAGCAGCAGAACCGCCAGCGTACCCAGCAGACCCAGCTCCTCACCAATAATGGCGAAAATATAGTCGTTATGCGCCTCAGCCAGGTAGTTATACTTCTGGCGCGACTGGCCCAGACCAACACCCAAGAAGCCACCGGTCGTCAGCGCCACCTCACCAGAATTCGCCTGGTCACAGTTAGCGTTCGTGCACGAGCCCCAAATACCGAAAATACGAGCCACACGGTTCGCGCTACTGAGCACACCCACCAGCGCCAACACCGCAAACGCGCCGCCAATCTTCAGCAGCGAGCTGCGAGAAGCACCCGCCAGCCACATCATGCCCACAAAAATGAAGCCATACACCATGGCGGTACCCATGTCACCACCGAGCATAATCAGCAGCACCAGGGCACCCACACCATAAATCGAGGGGAACAGCGTGCGCCAAATACTACGAGAAATATCGCCGTGACGGCTGTACACCCACGCCAGCCACATAATAATCGCCAGCTTCGAAAACTCCGACGGCTGAATCTGCACGCCGCCGGGGAATTTCAACCAGTTACGGTTACCGTTCACCTCAACGCCAACGACCACCACAGCAAGCTGCATGACCAACGCGGCAATCAGCATCGCGTTCACCACAAACTTCTTGTGGTAGACACCCACCGGGATGCGCGTAATACCCGCCATCGCAATCACGCCAAGAACCAAGAACATGACCTGCGACGAAACCTGCGAGAACGGCGACTGGCCCTGAGAAATCATGGTGACGCTCGAGGCCGACAGCACCATAATGCAGCCAAAAATAGCCAGACCCAAGGTGGTGATCAGCAGCATCACCGGCACATCCCACAGGTCAGCCTTCAAACCACGACGGTACAGCCTATCGGCACGAGCACGGAACGGCGCAGAGAAATCCTCCCAACCGGCTCGCAAAGACGCCCAACGACCACTCGCGGTCGAACGCGCCGAAGAAGCCGAACGCTCCGAAGATGCGCTGGTACTCACATGCCCTCCTATAGGCCTCAACTGCCACGGATTCGTCGTGGCGACTACACGAAAAAGGTTCAGGGGTGGGACACCATTACCATCCCACCCCCGAGAAGAACCCGCAAAAAGCACCCCGGTCACCCGAGACACCCCCTGCAGGTAGCGTCCTAAGAGTCAGCCAGCTGGGCGGCGACAGCGTTCGCAAACGCATCACCGCGCACCGCATAATTCTTGAACTGGTCCATCGACGCAGACGCGGGAGCCATCAGCACGGTATCGCCCGGATGCGCCAGCTCAGCAGCCTTCGCAACGGCCGCGTTCATCACGGCAATGCCGTCCGAAGAATCAGCCACAGCGGCGGTCATATTGTAGGTCGGAACCTGCGGAGCGTGGTTAGCCAACGCCGACTTCAACGCCGCAGTATCAGTACCGATAATCAGTACAGCCTTCAGGCGCTGAGCGTGAGCAGCAATCAGCTCATCGTACTCAACGCCCTTCGACAGACCACCGGCAATCCACACCAGCGAGGGGTAACCGCTCATCGACGCATTCGCGGCGTGAGGATTCGTAGCCTTCGAATCGTTCACCCACATGATGTCGTTCGCATAACCCACCAGCTGGTTGCGGTGCGCACCGGTCTTGAAGGAACGCAGGCCCGCGCCCACAGCCTTCGGGTCAATATCAGCCGCACGGCACAGCGCCGCAGCCGCCAGAGCGTTCTCCACGGTGTGCTTCGCAGGCATCTTACCGGGAGCCGGAGCCAAATCCTCCAGAACCGCCAGCTCATACGCCTCGTTGTAACGGTTCTTCAAGAAGGCGCGGTCCACCATAATGTCCTCAGCCAGGCCGAGCATCGACACGGCGGGCATCTCAGTGGAGCTGAAGCCAATCGCGCGAGCGCCCTCAATAACGTCCGCGTTCTCAACCATGCGCAGGGTGTCCACATGGTCGGTGTTGAAGATGCAGGCAACCTGAGTGTGCTCGTACACGCGAGCCTTATCAGCCTTGTAACGCTCGAACGAGCCGTGCCAGTCCACGTGATCCTCAGCGATGTTCAGAACCACCGAAGCGTACGGGGACATCGAGTAGGTCCAGTGCAGCTGGAAGCTGGACAGCTCCACCGCGAAGAACTCGTAGGGCTCATCGTCGGCAATGGCGTACACGATGGGCATGCCCACGTTGCCTACCTGAATAGCCTTCTTACCGGCAGCCTTCAGGATGGAATCAACCATGCCCACGGTGGTGGTCTTACCGTTCGTACCGGTCAGGCACAGCCACTTGGGGGTCAGGCGGTCGCTACGCTCATTCAGGCGCCACGCCAGCTCCACATCGCCCCAAATCTGGATGCGACGCTCGTAAGCGTCCAGCATGACCGGGTGGTCGGGACGCACGCCCGGGGAGGTCACCACAAGCTCGGGTTCCTGACCGTCTACCAGGGGCAGTGCACGCATGTGCTCGGGACCAAATAGGCCCTCAACGTTGCCGTAGGCGTTAGCGTACAGGTCGATGCGTTCACGCTTCTCCGGGGTATCAGCCCCGTCGATGACAACGATCTTCGCGCCCAGCTGGGCAAGCACGTCGGTCACAGCGTCGCCGCTGGTGCCCATACCCACCACGACCACGCGCAGGTTAGCCCAGGGCGCACCCCAGTGAGTCAGCTCCGCGAGGCGCTCGTTCTCGTACACCGGGTTCACCGCAATAGCGGCGGCGTTCGCTTCAATGCGAGCTGTATCCGGCTGTTCAATAGTTGACATTAGTGAATCACTCCAGAAGTCTGCGAGAACCAGTCACCGAAGAACAGCGCCAGGGCAACGAGCACGCAGAGGGCATTAACAACCCAGAGGCGGAACACGGAGTTCACTTCGCCGCTGCTGACGGTACCGGGGGCAATGCCTCGCTTATCAATTGAGTACATGCCGTTGACGCCGACCTTCTCCATGTGATGGTGGAAGGGGGTCATACGGAAGTAACGGTGCGCGTGTAGGGGCTTCTCCCCCGCTGCCACCGAACGCTTACGGCTGGTCTTGAACACGAACTTCTGCACAATCACAGAGAACACTTCCAGCACGGGAATCAGAGCGATAACCAGCAGAAGCAGCTCGGTGCGGGTGAACAGCGCGAAAGCAACCATTGCGCCGCCCAATGCCAGGGAGCCGGAGTCGCCCATGAAGATCTGTGCCTTCGACACGTTCCACCAGAGGAAGCCAGCCAGCGAACCCACCAGGGAAGCAGCAATCAGCGCCAGCGAGCCGGGGTCGCGCACATCGTAGCAGGCGGTGCCAGCGCCAGCGGAGCAGGCGTGCACGTACTGCCAGATGCTGATGGTCAGGTAGCCGGAGAAGATGGTCATCATGATGCCGCCGGCCAGGCCGTCCAGACCATCGGTGAAGTTCACCGCGTTCGTACCGGACAGAGAGATGAGGGTAATCCACGCAACCAGCAGGATGCTACCGAAGACCGCGCCCGCCGCGAACAGGTCAATGGGAAGGTCACGTACGAAAGAGATAGCGGTCGACGCCGGGCGAGCACCCGACTCGTTCGGGAACTGGAACGCCAGGTATGCGAAGGGCAGGGTCACGCCCAGAAGACCAATGGTCTTCTGCTTCTCGGTCAGACCCTCGTTGCCCTTATTGCGGAACTTCATGATGTCGTCCGCCGCGCCCACACCGAGCATGCCCAGGGTGAAGGCGATGGTCAGCCACGCGGTAGCGGTCGGCACCGGCGCGGTACCGAAGAACAGGGCGCTCACCGCAAGGGTCAAGAAGTAGGCGAGAATCGCCGCGGGGATGAAAATCAGACCCGCCATGGTGGGGGTGCCCGCCTTGTGCTGGTGGGCCGCCGGGCCTTCCTCACGGATGAGCTGGCCAAGCTTGAGGGACTTCATCTTCTTGATGAACACCGGCAGCGCGGTGAGGGAGATGAGGAATCCGAAGATTCCAGCAATCAGCACGGTAATCATAAAGCGCTACCCTTCGTTCGTGGTCTGTTCGGTCGAAGTACGGTCGCCATTAGCGGTACCGTCCAGGTGAGCGGCAAGGTGGTCGCTCAAATCGGTGGTTTCAACAAAGTCACCGGCAGAAAGCCAGGTCGGTGCCTGCTCTTCCTCAGCGCCGAAGGTGTACTCGGCGAAAGCAACCTGGTCACCCAGAATGCCCAGCTTCGCGCCGTTCGAGGACTTGAAGAGCACAATGTCGCCGGGGTGAACCTCGGCGCGCAGGATCTGCTCTGCCTCTTCCGGGGTCTTCACCCAGGTCGCCTCATTACCCCAGGAGCCTTCCAGATGAGCAGCGTTGTAGATGGGCTTCGTCTCGTCGCCCACAGCAATCAGCTTGGAAATGTTCATGCGCACCACGAGGCGACCGATGCGGTCGTGCTCCTCCACGGAGGCGTCACCGAGCTCCAGCATGGCACCCAGAACAGCCCAGGTGCGGTGCGGCTGACCGGTCGCCGGGTCGACGGTGCGACCCAGCTGCGCCAGAGTGCGCAGTGCAGCCGCCATCGACTCGGGGTTCGCGTTGTAGGCGTCGTTAATGACGGTCACGCCGTCAGCGCGGTCGGTGCGCGCCATACGCCACTTCGAAGCTGCCGCCGCTTTGTTGAGCGCGCGAGCAATCTTCTCACCGGAAATACCGCTGTTGTAGGCGATTGTCGCAGCAGCCAGCAGGTTGTGCACGTGGTGCTCACCGATCAGCTGCGAGGAAATCTCGTACTCGCTACCGTCGGGCAGGCGCAGAGTGAACTCGGGGCAGCCAGCGTCGGTGGTGCGCAGGTTCAGCGCCGCCACGTAGCGTTCGTAGGGCTGGCCGTTCGCGTCGGTCTTCTCGCCCACGCCGAAGTACGTAATGGGTGCAACCGAACGCGACGCCATGCGTAGCACGCGCTCATCGTCAGCGTTCAGAGCCAGGGAACCGGTCGGCTGAACGCCCTCAGCCAGCTCGCCCTTAGTACGCTCAATATTGTCCACGCCGCCGAACTCGCCAGCGTGCGCGGTACCAACCTTCAGGATTGCACCGTGATCGGGGTGCGCAATATTCGCCAGGTACTCGATGTTGCCCACGTGGTCGGCCCCCATCTCAATGACCAGGTAGCGGGTAGACTCATCCGCACGGAAAACGGTCAGGGGCACGCCCACCTCACTGTTATAGGAACCAACCGGTGCAACGGTCGGGCCCTCCGGGGCGAAAATGGCGGCAAGAAGGTCCTTGGTGGTGGTCTTACCGGCGGAACCGGTAATACCGATAACGGTCAGCTCACCCTGAGCGCGCATCTGCTCAATGGAGTAGCGCGCCAAATCACCCATCGCCAGCACCACGTCGGGCACCTGGATGCTCGGGTAGGGCATGCCCTGCTCGTCGAGTACTTCGCGCTCGACCAGCGCCAGGGTCGCACCCCTCTCAAACGCCATGGGGATGAACCTGTGACCGTCAGTGACCGCGCCGGGCTTCGCCACGAACAGGGTACCGGTCTGCACCTCACGGGAGTCGGTAGTGGCGAAGTCTGCGTGCACCTGCTCCTCGCGGCCCTCCAGGCCGATAGCGGTGCCGCCGGTTGCCTCAATAATCTGGGCGGCGCTGAGCTTAATCATTCTTCACCATACCTTCAGCGGTCTTAGAGTCACTTTCATCGAGCATGCGCTGGTAATCAGGCAGAATCTCGAAACCGTGCGCACGCAGGGCACGTGCGGTTTCAACGCGGTCGTCCAGGGCGATATCCACGCCGTCAACATCTTGTTCGGTTTCGTGGCCGCGGCCAGCAATCAGGATGGCGTCGTGTTCGCCAGCAAGGGCAATCGCCGCATCAATAGCAGCCGCACGCGGAGAAATGTTCAGAATCTGGGTGGCACGGCGGTTCTCAGCCTTCTGCGCGCCCTCCTCAACGGCGGCACGAATCGGCGCGGGTGCCTCACCGTGCGGATCATCATCAGTCACGATGACGATATCTGCATTCTGCGCAGCAATCGCACCCATAATCGGGCGCTTGAGCTGGTCACGCTCACCGGTCGCACCGAAAACAATCATGACCTTGCCATCACCGGGGCGATCCATCGCCTCCAGGGCACGAGTCAGGCCGTCAGGGTTGTGGGCAAAGTCCACAATCGCGTGCGGAGCCAAAGAAATCAGCTGCATACGACCCGGCACCACCGGAGTCAGAGCCGAACCGGACGCCAGCTCGGGCAGCAGGCGCTCACGCTCAGCGGAGTCAGTGTCCAGGTACGCCATGAGCGCCGCCAGCGCAGCATTCGAAACGTTAAAATCAGCGGGCAGACCGGTGTAGCATTCAACGCTCTCACCGGTGCCATTAGCCACGTGGAAGCGGTGGCCCAGACCCTCACGCTGAACCTTCACCACAGCCCAGTCGCGGGCACCAAACTCTGCGGGCACCTCAGCCAGACCGGCACCGCGCGCAGTCACCAGACGGTGCACCTGCTGCGCACCCATCTGCTCGCAAGCGGCGGAGAACATCTTCTCGCCCCACTCGTCATCAGCAGTAATCACAGCCAGCTCGGCACGCTCGGGGGTGAACAGCTGAGCCTTCGAGTCGAAGTAGTGCTCCATAGTGCCGTGCAGATCCAGGTGATCCTGAGTCAGGTTCGTGAAGCCAGCAACCGCGTACTTCACGCCGTCCACACGGTGGTAATCAATCGCGTGTGAGGAAACCTCCATTGCGGCGCAACGCACCTGATGCTGACCCATAATCGTCAGCAAAGAATGCACGTGAGGAGACTCCGGGGTGGTCATCTTCGAAGGAACCGACACACCATCAATCAGAATCTGAATAGTGCCAATCAGACCGGTCTTCACCCCCAGACCGGTGCGGAACACCGACTCCAGCATGTAGGTGGAGGTGGTCTTACCGTTCGTACCGGTCACAGCATAACGGTGAGTGGCGGGGAACGACGCCGAACCATAAATCAGCGCAGCCAACGGACCCACGTACTCGCGGAGGTTCTCCGTCACCAGGACAGGCACCGGCGCCTCGCCCAGCAGCTGCGCACCGGCAGCATCCGTCAAAATAGCGGAAGCACCCAGCTTCAACGCAGCCTCAGCAAACTGTGCGCCGTGCACCTTCGCACCGGGCAGAGCCACGTACAGGTCCTGCGGACGCACGCCTCGGGAGTCCATGCTAATACCGGTAACCTCAACAGAATCACCGGATTCAGAACCCTGAACGCCACTAGCCAGCTGGGAACTCACCTGAGCACCCAATCCCTGCAGATGTTCGCGAAGGTGCGCCAAACTCACCGGGCGCACAGAATTCGGGCGCAGAGTCTGAGCGTCGCCGCCCAGCAGGTTCTGGCCGGGTGCGTGAGATGCGGTATCCATCGTCCTTCTTTCCTCTCCGCTGTCCGAAGCGGTGAGCTCTGTATGGTCAATGCGCTCAAGGCACACAGGGTCATTCAATATTCTACGGGCTTTAGGCTTCGACAGGTGTTCAGTCCCGGGGCTTCTTCATCACGAATCAGCTACCGGGAACCTCTCCCCCGCTCGCCTTTAGCTCGTCTTATTGGGGCTATCCTCAGCAAAAAGCGGAATCAACTCCGGTTCACCGGTAGAACGCGGCACATTATAGGTGTGCAGGGTCTTCTCCATAATCTTGGAGAACTCAGCCGTCGTACCGTTCGCACCCACGCTACCCTCAGGACGCTGCATGGTCACCGCCACCAAGAACTGCGGGTTCTCAATCGGCGCCACACCAATAAAGGACGTCGTGTTGCCGTCGTAGCCGCCCTTCTCACTCGGAGTTTCCGCAGTACCGGTCTTACCGCCCACGCGGTAGCCGGTCACCTTCGCCGGACGGGCGTGGCCTTGCTCCACCACATTCTCCATGAGAGTCAGGCAGGAAGCGGCAGTCTCCTCGCTGACCATGCGTTCGCCAGGCTCTACGGCACGCTTATGTTCGGTACCGTCGGCGTCAATGATCGCGTCCACAATGCGCGGCTTCAGACGAACGCCCTTATTGCCCAGCGCCTGGAAAATCATGGCGGTCTGCAGCGGAGTCTGCGCAACACCCTGACCGAACAGCACAGTGTACTGCTGACGGCCATCCCAATCACGCCAATCAGCGATTATACCCTGCTCCTCACCGGTCAGCTCAATGCCGGTAAACTCGCCGACGCCGTACTTCTTCAACCAGTTGTAGCGCTCTTCCTTGCTGAGCTTCTGACCGACCAGCACCGTACCGGTGTTCATCGAGTCATGAATAATGCCCGAGAAAGTACGCCGCTGCGCCCCGTGCTCAAACGCATCCTTGAAAGTCTGGCCGTCAATCGTGAGGGTCGCGGGCACATCATACACACTAGTCGGAGTCGTCAGGCCCTGCTCAATCAGCGCCGAAGCAGTTAGCATCTTCTCGGTCGAACCGGGCTCCACGCTCTGCGAAATAGCGCGCGGGGTCATGTCCGCCGCGTCCTCAATGGTTGCCGCGCCCGGGTCCATCGTGGAGGAATCAGCAAGAGCCAAAATGGAGCCGTCACGCACATCCATAACAATGGCGGTACACCATTCAGCTTTCAGCTCCTCGGCGCGGGCACGCACCACCTGCTGCGCAAAATACTGCACATCACGGTTAATGGTTAGGCGAATATTCTTACCGTCCACCGCCAGGCGCTGCTCTTCCTTCGCTACGGGGATACGCACGCCATCAGCGCTAATCTCGTAGGTGCGCTCACCGGGGGTACCGGCAAGCTCCTTCTCAAAGACACGCTCAATGCCCACGGAGTAGTTACGGGACACCGTACCGCCCGTACCGTTGCCGTCTGCCTCTTCAACAATGTTGTACTTACCGACCACGGAACCGCCCACACTACCGTTGGGGTACAGGCGCTGAGAGAACGCCTCACCGTAGATGAAGGGCGCACCCAGGGCATCAATCTTATTGAAAATTTCCGGGGTGATATTTGCTTTGATCACCGAGTACTTTGAGGTGCCGTCCAGCTTGGACTTGATGAACTCGTCGGTAATGCCCGGGTCAACGGTCTTGAGAATATCGACCATCTCGTACACCAGCTGGTTGGGGGTGACCTCAACCTTCTGGGTGCGATCCTCGTTGTAGCGTTTGAAGGTCGCCACGGCGCTCTGGTCAGCAGTCAGGTTATAACGCTGCACAGTACGCGCCATGACGTTGCCGTTGATATCGAGAATCTGACCGCGCACAGCAGGCAGCACCTGGGAGCGCAAACGCTTCTGACGGGACGCATTCGCCACTGCACCGGGGTCAAAGCCCTGGCGGATAAACAGGTTCGCACCGATAACGCCCAGAGCGCAGGTGGCTGCGGCGCCTGCGACGAAGCCACGGCGGGTCAGATCCGGCTGACCGGATGCCGATTCGTTCGCGTTCTTACGCGCGTCGGAGCTCATGCGGTGGTCCTTTCGCTGGTCTAGTCTATCGGTGATGCTACGCATCCTGTGGTCAATATTGTTTATCGTGCAACCTGGCTTGCCGCGGGGCTAGCTGCGGGCTGCTGAGCGGCGCTCGGTGCGGCGGAAGCAGCCGGGCTAGCAGGGGCGCTATTCGCCGGTGCGGGGTTGGCCTGCTGAGCTGAGTTAGTTTGCTGAGCAGGGCTCGCCGAGGCGCTTGCAGATGCCTTAGCCGCCGCGCTCGCCTGGCCGTGGCGCTGCTGAACGGACTTGTCCGCGTCCACAATGCTCTTGGCGTAGCTTTCGTTCGAGCCAGCTGCCGGAGGCGAAATCAGATTCTCCTGCTTGTTTCCCTCAGCACCGGTCGGGCTTGCCACCGGGGCGGGGGTGCCCTCAATCGTGGAGGACTGCAGGTTCAGGGTCGCCTGCGAAGAGCTCACAAACATGCCCAGGGTACTGGCGCGTATCGCCAAATCCTGCGGGGCTTCCTTGAAACCAATCTCCTGCTGCAGCGCCTGGTTCTCCTGCACGAGGCGCTGTTCCTGCGCGCGCAAATCCACCATGTCGTACTGTCGGGTCACAATCAGCACGTTAAGCAGCAGAATAAAAATCAGGGTCAGCGGAATTGCCGCAAAAACAGCGAGCATGGTGGGCGGGCTGAGCTTACGGGCTCGGCGGCGCACAGTGGACAGCGGGTTACGCTGCTTGGGCTTCGTTTCGCGTGCTTCTTCGGTGCGTGCTGCCGCACGGACGCTCGAGGGAACACGGCTCGCGTTCGTTGAGGTGCGCTTACCACCGTGAGATGCGGCGGTGCTGACGGGGCGGACCACCGGCTGGGAGGCGGTGACCGGCTCCAGACGCGCGGTACGGGTGCGGCCGGAGTGGGCTCGGGTGGAGGTGCGGCTCGCC
>NZ_KV801781.1:0-660 GCF_001810515.1 Rothia sp. HMSC075F09 | reverse complement strand
CCGGGATTGGCTGCACCGGTAAGGTGTTCGGGTTGCTGTCCCGTTCTTCCCTACACTTATATTGTAGCATAGGTGAAGGAATATAAACAAGCTGTGGCGGCGAAACTTTGGAGAGATTTTCAGCGCGCCAGGTGCGCCAGAAAGTGCAAGAGGGGCGGCTCAAGGTTTCCCCTGAGTCGCCCCCCCCTTGTGGCTACTCTACAATTTCAACAGCGCCCTGCTGCTTGACATAACGAACAATGGCCGCGTGAGCTTCCTTCTTCGTGATGTACTTATTTTCACGGAAATCATAAATGTGCAACTTCTGATTTTCATCAAAATAAATGTGAAGATTGATAGCCATGAGGTCATCAGCGGGAAGCTTTTCACCGCGGAAGTAAGCCGCCGGGCCCGTTCCACCGTAAGGGTCGAAGAGGTAGCGCTCAAACTCGATGGCGGGCCACCAGCAATGATTAGGAACGGGGTAATAGCGAATCTCGTAGCAACCCTTCTTCTTGTTCCATACGCTCTCGTGGCGAACCTTGATAGTCATGATTTTCAGCTCCTTGTCTGATTTGCTGTTCGGCTGTGCCGGGATTAGCTACAGCCGGTAGGGTTTCGGGGTTTCCCGCCCCGTGTTTTCCCTACGCTTATATTGTAGCACAGCTGAACGCATATAAA